>DQIQ01000089.1 GCA_003942085.1 Thermoplasmata archaeon
GTCGAGAACGACACCTGGCAGTTGTTCGAAGACATGAACCGCTACAACCCCTACGCCCAGGCTGCGCGCCAGGCGTTCATCACGGCCATGAACGAGATTGAGGGCAAACTGGGTGGGTAAGCGAGAAAAGCGCGTGGATTTTGGATGTGATTCTCTGGCAAAGCGATCAGGAGTGTGATGTTGCAGAATTCACAGCCGATGTCCCTCAGCTTTCAGAATTGCATCAATGATGGATTCGCGCAAATGACTGTCGTTGATCTTTAATCCCTCGCCCGTAACGATCATGTTGTTGTCCAGATGCTCTTTGATCTCCTTGATGACTTCCAAGAGCCGAGGGGCAGAGGCCATAAGGTGAGCATTGGCTTTCGCAGCATCTTTGTCTTTTAGGTCATCAGACAATGTGACGGCTAAAAGAGCGTCATTTGAAAAAACGCCGTATGAACCGTTTTCTTCTTCAACGTGCCAGGGACCTGAGGAGAACCGACTCATGCAATCGTATTCCTTGTTAGTGTATCACTTATTGATTTTATATGAATATTGTTCCAATTGGAATGCTCAGCTCGATTTGGCATTCTCTTATCAATAGTGGGTCGATAATTTTCAGGCCTTTTACGTACCCACTCAGTAGTGCACAATCACATATCGAATTAATTAATCGCGGTATTCCATCAGCGATATCAAAAATTTTCTTGCACGCATCATCTGTAAAAATGCCCCTTTTAGCGCCTGCAACTTTTAGGCGATGAGCAATGTAGTGTATGGTTTCATTCTCATCTAAAGGCTGAAGCTGGTAGCTCATGTTGATTCTTTGGCTAGTTGCCTTATTCCTTGGGTCCATCAGAATCGTTTCAATTTCATTTTGACCAACGAAGAAAATATTTAAAAGTTTTTGGTTCTCAAACTCAATGTTGGACAAAAGCCGTATTTCCTCAAATCGATCATGAATGAGTGTCTGGGCCGCATCTATTATGACGAAGACGAGTTTGTGTTCTGAATACGCTTTAAGCAAAAACTTTTTAAAGTGGAAAAAAAAGTCAGCTTTGTCGGCAAATTTATTATCTAACTTAAATTTTTCAGATAGAAAATTGTAAAAATCTATGACAGGCATCATGGGATTAGAGATTGTGGCAATTATGGCTGAAGCATCAGCTGATTTCACAAGATATCTTATAAGCGATGTCTTTCCGGTGCCAACGTCACCCGTCAACAGCAAAAACCCGTCCCGTTTCAACATTCCATATTTAAGAAACGATATTGCCTTTTTGTGTTTTTCACCAAACCAGAGAAAATTGGGATCAGGGTTTGTCCTGAAAGGGAACTTTTTTAGTTCGTAGTAGTCAAGATACATTTATACGCCTCAGCTTATGCGGTAGCATCGTTAATGACTGCTGCATCCTAGGATACTGAGCGGGTTGAAAAATCTCTGCATAGTTGCTGCGTTTCGATACGGCCAGCACACCGGCGACAACCATGCCGATGTTTGCACCAACAATAACGCCGATGATTATGCCTGTCCAGAAATTCATAAAGCACCTCCAGATAATTGGGAGTCGCCTTATAGTTGTTTTCGGCATAAGATTGGACAGCTTTAGAACATTCTATTTGATCTTATTCTCCTTCCAGATAATTCTTCATGGTATGGTCAATAGCCCTACGGTACTATTTCGTGCACCTTCCGTAGTATTGAGCCGGAGAAATCTGCCCATCCACAATGATGTTTCTGCTATGTACAGACCGTCCACGCGTGTCAATGGATGTCGTCAACACATCGGCTCCGCTTTTCTTCTCGATGAAAGCCATACCCCCTGAAGGGGAGTATAGCATGTCCACATTCACATCCGGTCTGCCGTCACCGCTGAGCATCTTAGCCGTCTCATTGGAGCCATCGACAAAGAAGACAAGTTTGAGATCGTCTTCCGATGTATGGACTCCCTTGTCGTCAGCGCACGTCTGATAGCGGCAGGTGTAGGTCACAGAGTCACAGAGTGCATGAATTGGCGCCAGGGAGAGAAAAACGGACAGCATGCTGATTGTCAAAACAGAGTTCATTTTTTATCCCCTGGGGTACTGGAATTTTTGGCGATCTCCTTGAGGCAGTCTATGAACAACTCGGATGCATCCCTTTGTTGACGCTCAGTGCTTTTTTTAAGGTAGTTCAAGAAAATATCCAAGACCTGCTCAGGGGTCATTTCGAACGTTGCGTCGAGCACAGAATCAAGGGAACAAATTTGCTTTTTGGTATCCAGATGATCCAGGCAGGTCGTGTACATGCCCCTTACAAATCCGCTGACGAAACCATTCTGATAGGACCGGGAGGATAGTAGAAAATCGTTTCCGGTCATCGCGGATTGAACAGTGGTCACAGGTGATAGAACCGCCACCGACAACAAAATGCCCAGAAGCCCCACTCTGCTCTTCATCTATTTTTTACCTCTCTTAACGGTTCTCGACCACACTCTTGATCTGGTTCGATGCCACACTAACAAGGACGGCAAGCTCACCGTGCAGGAATGCATGGGAGCGTTCAAAGACTAGGGCGGTGGAGCTTGACACGATGCACACATTCAAGTCTCAGAACCTTTATAGATTCAGTTGCCCTTTAAACCTCTACCGTAGTCCGGTTCGGCAAAGAGAATTTCGGGATTGTGCCGCGCAGGCAACCGCTATCGGGATCAGCAGCAAATAGAAGAGTTGATTCGAGCGACCGTCTGACGATTGTATTATACTTTTTATCAATATGTTATGCAATATCGAAATAATCTAATAATTTTTCTTGACAATTGTGCGATTAGTGGTATGACAATAGACGTCAGACCTAAAATATTCAACTAAATCACTAAAGCAGGATCTAATTAATTATGACACCGTTTAATTCCGTAAAGAAGGCGTCGCTCGCGTTGGAAGTGGAAGCTCAAATCAAGGAATCTATTATTTCGGGTAGGTATAACCCGGGGGACAAGCTGCCATCTGAGCGCGAGTTGGTTGAACAGTTTCAAGTCAGCAGAGTGACTGTTCGGGAAGCCTTACGAAGTATTCAGCATCTCGGATTGATATCCATCAAAAGAGGAATTCAAGCAGGGGCTTACGTTTCCGACCCTGACTCAGGGCCGATTACCCGTAGTTTTCAGAACCTCATTGCGATGGGTAAGGTGACATCCACCGATCTGATTGATGTTCGATTAATGATCGAGCCTGAGGTGGCTAGAATCGCTGCTACTCAGCACACAGATGAAGACATTACGATGCTTTGTGAACTTCTTGATCGTGCTGAACGGCAGGTGCGATTTTCTTGTAAAGAAGCTCGTTTGATCAATGTTCATTTTCACAATGAGGTTGCTAAAATTATCAAAAATCCAATCCTCATGTTTATCAGTGAATCCGTAACACAAAGTTTTTCAGCGGTTCTAATCGAGATCACGCGATGTGAAATCAACGAAGAAAAAGTGTTGGAACTAATCTCCCAGCACCGCGAAATTTTGTCTTCTATAATTGACAAAGACGCTGAAAATTCATGGAGGTTGACAAGAGAACATCTTTTAAAAACGCGTGAAATGTACGCCGGTATTTTGCTCTCGGGTGAAAAGAATAAAAACCTAAAAACTGCCTCGGGTATTCCCATTGGGCCATAAAAAAAAGAGGATAAAAAGTGCCGAACATGCTCCGAGCAAACCATCAGATTGGCTCCTACATCTTTGGTGCTGGTTTTAACATGAAGGTATTCATTTATATAATTAAGTGAAAATTTAAAAACCTAATCAAGGAGGTGTAAATTGGTCCATTCGAGATACCTTAAAAATGAGGGTGGTATTGGAAGACGAGATTTCTTGAAGCTTGGAACGGCGATGGGCGCAGTAATGCTGATGGGATATCCCAATCTGCTTTTTGGGCAGACTACAAAAAGAATATCAATCGCAACAGGAGGAATGGGGGGAGTGTGGTTCCCATTGGGCGGGGGTATTGCCAGCCTTATAAGCAAATATATCCCGGGAGTTGAAGCTGCTGCAGAAGTAACGAGTGCTGCAGTTGACAACTGCAAGCTGGTGGCAGCCGAAAAATCGGATTTGGGGCT
>DQIQ01000090.1 GCA_003942085.1 Thermoplasmata archaeon
ATTATCAGTTCAGATGAAAAGGTTGCTCTCCAGGTAATGGAGCACCTTGCACAAAAAGATTACCGGGTTACCGTTTTTACCAGCAGTGACGAGCTCAAACAGACCCTGTATTCAGGAAAACCCAACCTTCTTATCTGCGATAGTACGACAGAAGCCCAGGAAGGATTTGAGATCTGCCGGTATATTAAAGCCGACAACGAGCTCTGGGTTATTCCCGTTCTTCTTCTCACCTCTGCTTCCACGCTCCGTGACCTCCTGAACACGCTTGACAGTAATGCAGATAATTTCATTGCGCAACCCTATTATCTCCCGTATTTTCACCTGCTCGTTGAAGGTATGCTGGCAACACCTGTTGAACGGCAGACTCCCGACCAGATTAAAACGCAGTTTAAGATCAGTCATGACGACAGGACCTATGTTGTTGCTGCCAATCGCAGAAAACTCCTTGAATATCTCCTTTCGGCATTTGAAGTCGCGGTTAATAAATCATCAGAGTTAGCGCAGGTAACCACTGAACTCAATGCACTTTTGGAACAGGTAAAAGACCTTGAGAGGAGTGTTATCAACCATACGAATGTCATCCAGGTATTAAATGCAACGATCAATGAAAAAGAACAAAAAATTGCTGCATTGGTCAGGACGTCAGAAGAACAGAGTCATGTGCTCGCACGAAAAAACCAGAAGATTGAAAATATCTTACTAGAACAACATGATGATAAGGCCCTGATCGCCACCCGTGAAGAGACCATTCGTATTATGGCCCACGATCAGGAGGAGGAGAGGGCAGCGAACCGTTCAAAAACTGAAACGTTTACCCGCCGGATCTCCGCTCTTGAAGATGAATCAGCATCGTTAAGGGTAAACATTGAGAACCTGCAAAATGCATTGAAGGAGGAAACAACACGGAGTGCATCACAGGAAAAGACGCTTTGCGCCCTTACGCTTGAATACGAACAACAAAAGGGTGCGTTTGAGGCCGAGAAAAAGCGGGCAGACTCTGCAGAACAGGAAATTGCTGGGGTGATGCAGGCAAAGACAGAGTCTGAACAGGACCTGACAAGGGTAATTACTGAGCTCAATACTACGGCAAAGGAGCAGGCAGCCGAGCTGCAATGCCTCAAAGGTGAAACCGACAATCTCAACCAGCAGCTGGAAAAACTGCAGGAAAATCTTTCTGCCACAACTGCGGCGCTTGATAATGAATCGGGAATCCTGAAATTACAAAAAGAACGTTTCGAAGAGCTACTGGCAGAAAAGGAAAAAACAGACCGCCAGTTGCAGTCCGTTTTACAGGAGCTGACAGAAGTAAAAGATTCGGTTGAATCCGGTGAACAAAAGCGGATCTCCCTTGCCAGCAATCTTGGAGAAGTGATTGCAGACAAGGAAAAAACTGAACAGACCATGAAATCGCTTTCAGCTTCCCTTGAGAGGGCGAAAGCAGAGATTGAATTTGAGAGAGAAGAGCGCCGTGCTATTGAAGAAAACCTTGAGAAGACAACAAAAGAACGTGACAATGCGCTTGAGATGCTGCGTCACGAGTACGATACCATCCAGTCAGATCTTAACTCAAACAAAATGACGCTTGCAGAGCGTGAACGAGACCTTGAGGCAACTATTGCTATCCGCGAAGCGCTTGAAAATGACCTTAATGAAATAAAAGCCAAAAATAAGACGCTCGAAGAAGAACTCAATCTTGCATCACACTACCGGACACAGTCTGGACAACAGTCCCGCACGCTTTCTGAAGAGCTGGAGCAGGTAAAAGCTGCCCTTGAAACGGAACGGAGACTAAGACGTATCGCTGAAGAAAAAGTAAAAGCTGCCGCTCAGCAACAGGAAAATCTCGAACGGAGCCTCCGCAGCACCCATGATGAGGTGGAACGGGCCAAAAAAGAGCGTGATGCAACGTTCCGCCGGTTCAAAGAAGAGCTTGAAACCGCCAGTCACCAGATATCATCTCTTGAAGAGAAGATTAGTGCCCTTGAACGGGAAAAACCTGCACCTGGTGAGGTCAGGAGGGAAGGGTTGGATGAGCAAAAAGTGAATATCGGACTGGCTGTGCAACCAGAGCCCCATCTTCCCGTTATAATCGAGCCGGTATCCCAATCACTTACTGTGGAACTGCCTTCTCAACCCCAACCGTCATCTACCCCCTTAAAAGATGTTTCTTCCAGCGAAATATCCAAAGATACTCCCCGTGTATTCTCTGGTGTAATTCAAAAGGTGCCTGACATATCCGGTGCTGATGATATTTTTCTTGAGCTTCCTCCGGAACCAAAAGGTGGGGCCCCTTCAACCGGACCTTCAATCACGACTGATGCTGCAGATGAGCAAGCTGTTTTGGAGTCACCGGAACCATCCTTGGAAAAATCTTCTGGTGAAGGCGACGAAAAAGAACCCTCTGGTCTCATTGACGAAGCCCAAACGGAACAAGAAGAGGGAGAAGAGCCAGAAGAAGAGGGAGAAGAGCCAGAAGAAGAGGGAGAAAAAGCAGAATACGAAGGATCCGATGAATCAACCTATGAGGCTGAAGGGCAGGTTCCTTCGGCCGGATTCTCTTTTAACCGCAACCAGTGGATGGACCTCCTTAAGTGGGCACATCATTCTCAAGCGCTTTCCCAGGATCAGCGACTGAAGATTGTCAGGATGGGCAGGTTGATCCAGAAAGACAGGAAACTGACAAAAAAACAGCAGGATCAGATCCGGGAAATCATCGCATTTGTCTATGCACTGGGATACCGTCCTCCCACAAATTAATTCATGTTCTTTTTTTAAACCAAAATTTACAAGGGATTTTGTGTCCTCTGTCGTTAGAGGTATTATGAAAAGAGGTCCCTTTTCTCGCATACAAAAAGCAATTCCCCTCTTTTTTAAGCATCAATAAATTCTCTCCATTGAATACTACATACCAGTATCCGGTATCACCAAAAAGGAGTGGTCGTTTTTCTATTGCCCGTTAAGAAGACTTATCCGGCTTGAGGCGTATGGCATTCTCTTCCTCCTTCCCGGAATTTT
The DNA here is from genome assembly GCA_003942085.1 of Thermoplasmata archaeon. Taxonomy (GTDB): domain Archaea; phylum Thermoplasmatota; class E2; order DHVEG-1; family DHVEG-1; genus SM1-50. The sequence continues at coordinate 3,016 of DQIQ01000090.1, forward strand.
CGGTGCCAGATCTCATCAATACGGACCTGATTTTTGATTCTTATGTCACCACCGCTTTTTTAAATCGCCATAAGGCCAACGTGAACATGAGCACAGTAAATATCACCAGGCCAAGATATGACAGGATGACAACAGATGGCGAGTAATGATAATATTTACCCATCGCCATGAACTCCGGACCGATGGTAAAATACCGGATACCCGTTACCAGCATGGTCATGGGGTTAAAAAGAGCGATTATTTTCAGGATTTCAGGGAACGAGTCAATCGGGTAGAGTGCATTGCTGGCAAAAAATATTGGCATGGTTAACAGCGTAGTAACCCCCTGTAGCCCTTCCGGGCTTTCCATGGAAATGGCAATTGCTGCTGAAAGGAAAAGGAAGCCCAAGGCAAACATGCCGACAAATGCGAGGATACCAATTATTGAAATGATAACCTGCACAGCACTAAACCCTGCAAAGAATGCTGCACCGATCAGGATACCAAAGACCATAATGATGATGGCCTGGATAAATGACTTGGTGACTCCGGAGAGCCCGATCCCGAAAATAATATGGTTCCTGTTCATCGGGCTTGCGAGGATCTCACGCATCAGACCCCAGTTCTTGTCAAACAGGATCACGATCCCACCAAAAAGGCTGGTAAACAACGTCGTCATCGCAATAATACCAGCTGCCATGAAAGTTAGGTAACCAACTTGGGGAACACCGGCAATAGACGGGATCCCTGCCACCAGCGCATCAAAACTGCTTGACATTGCAATGCCGAAAAATGCAAGCCAGAGCGCTGGCTGGAGGAGCGAGGAGACCAGCAGAGTCTTGAACCTTACAAAGCGGATCATATCCCGCCAGTAGATCGTAGTAAATCCGTACGACATATTACTGCCCTCCTGGACGCATGGTTAAAAAAGCGGCCTTGCCTGTCGGCTCATCCCTCAGATCCTTTCCAGTATAGAAGACAAAGACATCATCCATTGATGGTTTTTTTAGG
>DQIQ01000018.1 GCA_003942085.1 Thermoplasmata archaeon
GTCAAAGCGATGGTCCTTGGATTTGGAAAAACAACGATTACTATCTCAGTCACCTGTGATGAAGGAATATCCGCTGAAAGAACCGTAAATGGAACGATATTCCTGGTCTTCGTATTTGGGGTAAAATAAACCCCTCTCCTTTTCCTTTTTTCATTTTTTTTTTTAGGATTTTTTTCCGGTCATTTGATTGATTTCAATCTTAATGATGGTAACTTCTTTGAGGTTTTTTTCCGGAAAGGTGCATGATTCCCCATGTGAGTAATGATCGATAAGGATGTTCAGTGCATCTTTTTTCTGCGTTGGATCTGTAACGAGGCTTGCTTTTCCATATCCGATGACACTTGCATATTTCGAAGACCATTTACAAGGAATTCCAGTGTTAATGATTTCATGGTCAATATCGACCTCAAAACAGACCAGGCTATTCCTTTTTATTAACTCGATTTTTTTTCCTTCGGATGCTGAATGGAAATAAAGGCAGTTGTTCGAATATCCGAAATTAAGAGGAACAATATAGGGTGCATCGCGGTCATTAAACCCGATTCTGCAAACGGTTGCTTTTGAGAGGATAAAATCGATTTCTCTTCTGTTGGTGATTTCCTTTTCTGTACGTCTCATGCGGCATTTCTCCTCTAATCGAAACATTTATATATGACATTAACAATCGTTAATGTAGCGAGGTTTAATTGTTGATGAGCGAATTTTTTTTTCTTTCCTCCCAAATCCTCATCAACAATTTACTTCCTAATAATTTTCTTCACATGATCCAATGAAAGACTTGCCACATCATTGAGGAAGATTCAACCAGGATTTCAGATTGCGGTAACAATCCGAGCAGATGACTACCCTATCGCACGAGCTAAGAGAGTTCCCATCGTAAATACAATCGAGTTGTATCACATAGTAGGATTTTCCCCCGATTTCTGATGCGCATTTTTGGCATTTTGTTTGAGTCTTTGTTTTTTTCAAATCAGTTTCATTCATTCGTGTTTCCCTTCTTTTTTTTATCACCGGTAAGGATTCTATCAATCAAAAGATAGATGTTTATGGACATAAGCGGAACAAGAAGAAAAAACAGATATTCTTCTATCGGCAATCCGAAGAGAAAGCCTACCAGTTCATGTTGCGAAAAAGACCACAGTCCCATGCGGACAGAGAGTTGATCCCAGAGGACCGCAACAAGAAACAAGATGAACAGCGCGACACACAACGTCTTCAGATGTATTTTTTTCCGATTCAAGTAAAGGAGGATGACATTGGGAACGATGGCAAAGATACAGAGAAGCTGGAGGTACAGGTACATGGAAAAAAGAATGGGTAGATCTTATAAATACTCATCTATGACAAGGTGTCTTCCATCCTCTTTCTTCTGGTTTTTATATAGAGACCAAAAAGTATATTAATAGGAATTAACAATCGTTAATATAGAGAGGTACAATTGCTGATGAGCGATTTTTCTCATTTCAACCTTTCCTCCCCCTCATCGGTAATTTTACTTCCCAGTATCTGCATTCATGATAAGTCAAATCTATAGGCGGGGGATCAACACAACGCGAAACGTACTAACAATGATCCCGTAGGATTGCCTGGTCGCATAGAGATATAGATCATCTGCCCTCCCAGTAAGGATGACTTCAAGGGTGATAAAACCCCGAGAAAACCTCCGGCCAGCAACAGCAAACTCCCACGACTGCGCGATTTCTTTGGTCACGCTCCAATTACAGGGAGTGAAAACCCCCTGCTTGATAGTGTTCACATAGCCTTCTCGAAAAAGATGTTTCAATCTAACCGTGACAGTGAGATTCACGGTGTCGGTAGCCCCCTTGGCGTTTTGCACCAAAACAGCAAATTGTGCAGGAGATGACATCCGGGATCCTTTCATCGTGATACTAAGATCTTGATTTGACAGCAAGGGGTGTAAGCATGCCATCGAGGCAACGGTCCCCAGAGCTAGTCTGCAGACCTTGGAAAGATACGAGAAATTCATATGATCAACGATATCCTCCGAGGTGTGATAGTAAGGGTTGGTCGCGTTCCTCACAAAATCAGTTCCCGCGTATCCCTGTTCAACAAAAGACATATGGTCGCTTTCTGGGTCCTGCGGCAGGGAGAGAACAACAAGGCCGATCTCATCTGGATAAACAGCAGCGACCGATTGGCTCAGCGACACCATCCATACCGATGCAGGGTTTGCATGATGCTGCAGACTGGCTCCTTCGGAACTTGTGACCGCATAACCGATTTTATCAAGAGCAAGGACCCCGAGAATGTTCTCGCTGTGCAAGGAAGCGTTCTTTGCATAGCTCCGACTCCCCAGCAACCCCTGCTCTTCGCCTGAAAACAAGATGAATTGTACGGTCGTGTTAAACGTGTACTGGCGCATGATATCTGCGATCATGAGAACAGCGGCGACCCCGGAGCCATCGTCCTCAGCACCAGGAGAGACTGCAAGGCTGTCATAATGCGCACAGACAATGACGGTAGTATCGGCTGAACTTGTGCCGTACAATGTTGCCACGATGTTCTTCCCTGACTGTTGTTTCTGCTGCCACGCATCATATTTCACTGAAAGATTCATCGCAGACATTTCGCTATACAGATAGGAACAGAGAGCCTCGAGTGCTAGTGACCCGGTTGGATGCGGACCGAATCTCTGGATGTTTTGAACAGAAGACCGTAAGCGGGATTCGTTGACCTGTGCCAGCATCTCAGACAGACCAGGTGGCATACTCATTGTTACAGGAAGGTCTGAGACGACTAAAGCCCGAGATGAGAAAGACCCAAGAGTAGTCGGAAGAATAAAAAGGAAGAAACAAAGCCAGCAGAGAAGAAAGATCAGTGATTTTTTGGTCGCATCCTTTTTCATCAATTAAAAAACATATTAATTTGTTTATTTAAATGTATGGAATGATTAAGAAAACAACAAACAGCTTTCAGAGAGACATGATTTAAACCTTGGCAATGAATATCCACCAGGGACGTGAAAGTCTATGAAGGCAGTGGTTAAGCAGATAGAAGGCTGCTCTTTTATCGGAAAAGCGGAGAGCAACCATTGGGTGCCGGTGGACAGTAAAAAAGAGTTTGCAGGATCTGACGCGGCGACACATCCAATGGAACTTGTGTTACTCGCCCTGGGGAGCTGCACCGGGTGCGATGTCGCATCGATCCTAGAGAAGAAAAAAGTGCAATTGAAAGGCTTTGAAATCCACATCGATGCACAGCGAGCAGAAATTCATCCAAAGGTGTTTACAAGCATTCATCTTGAGTTCGTCTTCTTTGGCACAGGGTTGAACCCGACCCATCTCCAACGGGCCATTGAGCTTTCTCAGCAGAAATATTGCTCGGTGTCCGCGATGCTCAAGGCATCGGTGCCAATTACCACATCATATCGAATCGTTGAAGAAAAACAAGAAGACCGGCCATAAACTGATTTCGAATTGAAGATGCGGTAGACCTGACGGTCTGGAGTTTACCTACGGAGGCTGTGGCGGTAATAAAAAATAAAAAAAGGAAATATTTGAGAGTGTTACATGTCTTTGACTAAGTGCTTTTTGCTTTATTGATCTGATGCTCGATGGCCAGGAACGCGTTTCTCATCGCCTGCATAGGACCATACCCTTCCTGGGTTGCATAAAAGACACCTGGTTTGCCAGACAGCTTCATTTCGCAGACAACTCTGAACAGCCCCTGTTTGGTTTCCTTGTGCTGCTCAAGGGAGACATGCAGATAACCGACCACAAGGAATTTTTCATAGTTTTTAAGGAATTCTTCCCTCAAGAACTCGACGGTTTGCTCTTTATCGAAACCTTCGACTTTACTGTTACGGTGATGGAACTGAATCGCGATGGTCTCTTCAACTTCAGACCCTGCGTACGTGGCGAGGAATTCCTTATGTGTAACGATACCGTGCAGATGATTTTCTTTGCCGATGAGGATTCCAGGAAGTTCCGATTTGTGCATCTTGCTGTGAGCATCCCGGATAGGGGTTTCCGGTGAGACGAGCAGTGGATGTTCATCCATGATGGTTTTTGCAGGCATATCGAGTTTTTGTCTTTTTTCTGATTCGAAGTTGTCACTTCCTTCAACATTCATGTGTGCATGCAGGACGTTGTTAATGATGGTGTTAATCGTGATCGCACCGACAACAGTCGTATGATCGACAACTGCGAGATAGGAGATATTTTCTTGTCGAAACAGATGAAGGACTTTTCCTATGGTCTCATTAGGACTGATGGAAAAGGGTTTTGTGCGCATGATGGTTTTCACGGGTTGAGACCCACTGGTTTGTTCTGTGAGTTTTTTAACGACGTCATCTGCGGTAACAATACCAAGAACGGTGTCGTTGTGAAGGACAGGAAGCGTGTAGACGTTGTTTTCCACCATGACCCGGGCGATTTCTTCGATTGGGGTTGTCGGGGCTAGTTTTGGGGTGTGCGATAGCATCGTATGCAGTTTTGTATTGAGGGTCACGGTTGGTGCCATCAGTGTCCGTTTCAAGAGCATTCCATGGTATTTGCCATGGTCTGTGATGACGATGGCATCGGTATTGTTGAATAGATTTATGGTTTGGGAGAAGTTGTCGTTTGCGTCTCTTTTTACAACCTCTGTTTTAAGGATGTCTTGTGCTGAGACCATATTAATCACTTCTTTTTGGGATAGGGAGACAAGTTATAAATGTTTGTTACTGTGGGGTTACAAAAAAAAATAGTGAACAAACATCTTCTATCGTCTATGATGTGCTGCCAACGCACTGGTTTTTCTTTTATTTGTCTGTGTCAAATTTTTTTGTCCAGATCATTAATTTCGCTGTTTTTTCTTCCATAAAGGCTGATAAAAACGAAAATGATATAAACAAGAATTAACAATTGTTAAGTAAGGACGTAAAATAAAAGAGAGGGTGGTTTTTTTCCATTTATTCCTCCTTGCCTCACCAGCTAGTAACCTTTCCCTATTTTACGTCCACTCCTTCCATACTCAACGATTAACATCTATTACGTTCCAACGAATCCTGGTCGTCCCTGGCTGCTGAACCCATGCTGCGGCTCAAAAGGGTTGAACGCAGGATCGCCATACAACACACGAACATAAAAGGTCGGTGGCTCAACATCGATACGTTTTTCTCCACGCAACGCTTCGCCGATGCTCCAGTCATCGACAATCAGATGATTCTCCAGGACCGTCAGACCAGATTCTTGACCGGTCTCCCTAGTGGCTCCGATAAAGGCGTTACAGCCTGCATGAAGCATGGCAAGTCCGATGTTCATCTGCGGGGGAAGACCATCGGTGCGCCCCATCAGACACGCGGAGGTCAAAAAGATACTCGGTTTATCATATATCCAGTTCTTCGCATGCGCGACATCCACAGCTTTGGAATAGATATCAAACCCGTAGAGCGACGCAGGGAACCAAAACCAGTCCCCATGACCAAGATATTCGATATAGTTCGCACCTGTATAAACATGCAGGCGCTCCGCAATCTGCCGACTGTTACGAGAGTCCCCATAAACTTTTGTGGTAAACCCGTAATCTCTGATTTCCTTGGAATAGGGGATCTGATGGAAAAGTCCACCAGTCTCACTAAATCCCTCTCCGAACACGAAGCTGAATCGATGATGCCAATCGTCTTGATTTTCTGGTTGACCACATATCTTTTCATAAAAGAACGTCCGTGCGATCAAAACACTACTATCCTGTACATCCCAGCCAAGAACACGTCCCACTGATAAATTCTCATTAAGCGAATAGGGATTGTCCGATGGCAACCCCCGATCAGGGATATCTAGTTGTGACGGACCATAGTAATACATCGGAATCATGGTCGTATCTGCCAAAATAGCAAGCCACGCTGGTCCGCTAAGATAGCTGCTGAGAAGATCATGAGCATCGAGGGTTTCCAACGTTTTCCTAAGCTGCAGCACCGTTGTGTTGACCTTGGTGTTCGTAAAGAAATGAAGCGATTCATTATACCAGGGACCGGTCCCTGACCTTTGGGCAGCTGATGCATAGGTGCTATCAGTGAGCTCCCAGGAAGCATTCGCGATGAGCAGTCCGCCATGCGCTGCAGTAAGATACGGTGCGATGCTGGATAGACTGGGAATGAACGGGAGATGCGGGGTTTCCAACGTCGAGATGGTCGCAATAAGAGTGATACCAGCATCGACATGAGAGATCCCTCGCTCGATAAAGAATCCACCGCGTATCCCATGATACACCTTTATCTGAAGAGTATATGGTCCTGATGCGTTGCACGAAAGTGTTTCAAGATAGGTTGCTCCAATGCCATAGCCCATGCTATTGGCATAGCCGACGATATGTCCTTGCGGATCAGTCAGAGTCATGAAAATAAGGGGAACGACCTGGGTGAAACGAGCGAGCAGCGGCCTTTTATTTTGGAAAATTTCTCCGGAGATTTGCACTCGATTAATGCCCCCGGGGATATGTATACTATATTGTCGAGTGTCGTTTCCAAAAATATCGAGCTCTTTGCTCAGAATGATGATTTTACTGTTGGCGATGTGGTCATTCATTGTTATTTCCGTTGTGTTGATGACCGCGGGCGGGACGACATCAGAGGGGTTGGTCATGGTAAGATAGTTGATTGAGCCGAATTGTTCTTTGATGACATTGAGTGAGAGATTGGTAATCGACTCCTCATCAGCAAGGGAGGTGATCGTGACACCGGTGAGGTTCAGCGTGCCATTCCCAATAAGATACGCATCGGTGGTCTGAAGCTGTGTGCAGACCGTCTGAAGCTCCGCGTCGTTGTGATCATAGACGAGGATGGGGACATTAAGGTAACTTGCTAGCGGTGCTGCAAGCAGACTAAGCTGGTAAGCATCCATGGTACCATAAGGGATGATCAGAACGGTTGGTGCAGTGGTAAACACCTGTATAGCAAGGTCCGCGGCGACCGCGGGCGGGGATCCTAAAAACTCATTCGTATGAAACGACGTCTGCAGATGACTCCCGAGAACCAAAAGGGTGTGGTTGGCTGAGGGCAGATAGGTCTCAAGGAACCGTGTCTGCGCATCCGTAAGATTGCCTTCATGCTGGACCAACAGCGGAACAAGTCCTGTGGTGTTCGTCGCTTTGTCATACCAGCAGGCAATACTTGTACTGAGAAGACTGTAAAACGGGTCGCTCTCAGAGACGATCACCGCGTCTGCAAAAGAATTACGGATGGATTGATGAACAGAAAGTTCAGAAGGAGGAATAAAAACATCATCTTGTCCGACCCCTTGCACCTGCAGGGTTGAAATCAGGAGAAGAAGACCCAGGAGGACCGTTGTATATACTTTCATCATCTATATTTATAAACAAAAGGATATTAATAATCTTTGTATTGACAGAAAACGCATTATCCTCTTGGCTCCGTCCCGATGACTGATTCCTGCTGTCATGCATCATTTCTTGGCTTTATTTTACAGAGCGGATGATTTTGTTTAAAAAAAAGAGGAAAAAGAGGCGAAAGGAAAATACACCATTTATTTCTTCTCCATTACCTGTACCTGAAGGATTTTTCCGCTGATATGAAGGCCATCGGCCGATCCCGTGTAGATTCCGTTAAACATGAGAATCCTGAGCTGCGGGACTGTCGATCCCTGATGTTGCCACAGGACATCACCGTTTTGCTCAGAATAGATGGTCACAGTGGCAGATTCGTTAAATCTGATAAACCAATAGAATATCTTAGCTCGGTCATCATCAAAAGGACGCGTATAATGGATTTTCCACATACTTATCCCTATAATCGACGGGAAATCTCTATCGGTGAGCTGGCCGTCTGCAACCAGATAACAATTATTGAATTGTTTTAATTCGTTTGGCATTGGCTAAGCGGCGGCAATTGCCGACATGATTGTCCCAAGCAACAGCATACAAAAAAATATTCCTATTATTTTCCTTGGCATAGATATCCTCCATATGATGTAAGATTTCTTGGCCATATAAAAAATTTCGGAGATGTTTTGTACGAAAAAACAAAATAATAGGAAAAAATTTGATTTTAGCCAAAAAGACGGAAATGTGCATTTATCCAGCAGAAAATGAAAAATGACGATAAAAGGGCAACATCCTCTGACACTAGCAACCTTCGCTGAAAGGAGAAAGAAAAGAAATTGAATGGTCTTCATCCAAACAATAAGGGAAAATAATATATAGGTTCATTAGGTATTAAATCTCATCTGATCACCTATTGATAGTTATGAAAGGGGGCTTTGTATCAATAAGAAAAAAAGCAATACCATTCTACTAATCATTAGTGTTTTTTGTCTAACAATGGGAACGGTATGCGTCCGTTCTTCTTCTCTCCAAAAGACCCAACACTCTCCGATGATTTTTGATAACACCTCTGAAGTGTTTATCAACGTGAACACCTCAGGGGTCGCCTATGGGCATGAGCTGCTCTGGAAAGCAAACACGACAGGCACCAACTATGAGGAATCCGCTGTGACCTACGCTGGCGGCATCGCGTACATCGGCTCCTGCGCAACCCACGGAGCTGGTCATGATAAGATCTTTGCAGTCAACACGACCAGCGGGGAAATCATCTGGAGCAAGTTCACAGGACCAGGATATGTCGGCCCGATCATCGATGGCGACGTCGTGTACATTGGGAGCTGCACCCACGGTTATGATCCCGGGAATGAATATATGTATGCATTCGACAGGTTCACAGGAGAACAACTGTGGAAAACACCTATATATGGAGGTATCGCCGAGTCAATACAATATGATGGTCAGAAAATATATTTCTGTTCTGGTTTTTATGAGACAAAAATGTATGCCTTAAATAAGGTAGATGGCAGTATCAACTGGATATATCCAACAGGGTTTGAAGTCTGTCCGAACAAACCAATGTTGAAGGACAACTCAGTCTTTGGCGCATTCTGGGACAACTATAACGTTGGAAAAATGTACAGAATAAATGCAACCACGGGCCATGAACTATGGAATGTCTCTTTATCTGCTGGCCCCTGGGACAATTCCATTACCGCAGACGGTCAGGGACGTATTTTTTTAGCCATCTATTATGACAACACGATGAACGCGTATAACGAAAACGATGGACATCTGCTCTGGACGTATCATCTTCATGGTGGACCGTTGTCCTTTAACGCGTATCACAATGAACGGGTGTTCATTTCAGATACCCAAGGATATGTGTATGCACTGACAGCAAGCACCGGTCAGCTTCTCTGGGAAACTAAAGTTGGAAGCATCTGCGACATCAGTTCACCAACACTCAGTGGCGGGCTTCTTTTCATCGGCACACGGGATGGCCCGAACGGTGCGTTTTATGCACTGAACGAAAGCACCGGATTGATTCTCTGGCAGTACCCCATTGGTGCGAGCGTCACCGCACCTCCCTCGATAGTCAATGGAATGATGTTCTGTGGGTCAGATGGCTGGAACATGTATGCGTTTGATGTCGGATCAGGGGGTGGCGACTGGCTGCTCCATCGGTACGATTCTTGGAACACCGCGTATTCACCTGTTGGTCTCACCCACTGGGAATACGTCCAAACCGCATGCACCTCAAGACAGGGTACCATCAGTTGTGTGATCACCAATACCTACGATCACCTCGTATCCGCGATCACCTTGCATCTGCCATTTCCTGCGTACTGGTACACGGAAACAGGAGAGCCACTCAAAGAAAACTCAGATAACTATACGCTAGATTCCCTGTCAAGCGGAGGAGATCAAACCCTCTTGATTTCGCAAGAGCCGATATTCCAGGTGACGATCATCAGACCGGAGAATGGCATCTATGTTAGAAACGCGAAAATACTACCTTTTTTTACCTCTCTTGTGTTCGGTGCAATCGACATCGAAGCAACGATACAGCAGGTCAACACCTCTCAAGTGGACCGCTTTGAGTTCTACATCGATAACGAACTGAAAGCAATAGATACGGAACCACCGTATAGCTGGCAGTGGAACATACGGTCCTTCGGTGCTCACCTGGTGAAGGTCGTTGGCTATTCCCATGAGGACTCTGCTGCTGATGAACTAAAGGCATGGAAGATCCTGTGATTCCAGAAGAACACCAATAGCGTAACTGGAAAGATTTTTCATCATATCAAAGAGCGATACTTGTTCAGTTCACCAGATAAAATAATGCCATTCCTGATGATTTTTCCATGCGAAGAAAGATTGGAAAAATTTATTAGCCCAATTCACGATGATTTTTATTGTGCGAGAATTAGATTCCAAGGATCATAAAATCTTATATCATTTGTTTTTGAACTCAAGACAGTCGCTTTCATCCGTGGCAAAAAAAGTCGGTCTTCAAAAAAGCGTCGTCGAATATCGTATCAAACGCCTGCAGACCAAAGGAATCATTAAAAATTTTAATGCGATGATCGATGTTTTCAAACTCGGATTTTCAGTCTATCGACTCTACATCGTCTTGCAGTATTCATCGCCAGATAAAGAAAAGGAAATCATTGACCATTTTGTCAACCATACAAACACCTGGAGCATTGCATCAACCAAGGGACGGTACGACCTCATTGTCACCATCCTTGTGAAATCTCCGAATCATTTCTATGCATTCTACGAAGAGACTCTACGTAACTATCGCTATTACTTCAAAGAAATATTTTTTTCTCAGCTCTACGAATCATTTGGATACAAACATTCGCTTCTTCTCAACGAACTTGCCGCATCTCATGAACGAGCCTATGAGTATCGAGACAATGGAAAAACCGTTGACATTGATCATGTGGACTATAAAATATTAAATCTCCTTGCAAAAAATACGCGTATCAATAGTGTTGAGATCGCCAGCCAAATTAATGTGTCGACCGTGACCATTCACTCCAGGATCAACAAATTAATAAAATCAGGGGTCATCCAGCGATATTCGATTACCATGGATATCAACAAACTTGGTCTGCGGGAATTCATCGTCAATTTATCACTACGCGATTATAACAAGAAAAATCAAATCATCACCTACTTGAGCGACAATCCTTTCCTCTGGGAAATCCATAAAGCAATCGGTGGGTATGATTTAGAAATCACGCTGTATGCGACGAATTTTGAACATTTCTACCGTGTGATGGAAGACCTGCGAAAAAAATTCCCTGATGACATCGCAAATTACGACTACCTCTACGTTACCGAGGTGTTCAAATCCAACATACTCCCTGAAAAAGAATGACCGTCCTGATATACATTCATCTCAAGATTTAAAACGACACTAGAGAAAAGTTCTCGCTTATTTTTTCTTTGCTCTTTTTAACACGTTGTCAATGCGAGTTTTTAACTCTTTTATTTCAATGGGTTTTTTAACATAATCTTCTGCGATAAGCAGTCCAGCATGTTCAGCAAATTCATCGGTTCGAGCGGTGAGAAAAATGATAGGAATGTCCTTCCACAAGGGATTTGCTCGTAACCGGTCAAATACTTCCCAGCCGTTCATCTTCGGCATCATAATATCTAGAAGGATCAGATGAGGATTCTCTTTATTCTGTAATAATTCAAAACATTTTTCGCCACTTTCAGCAGGGACGATAGTGTATTCCTTTCCGAACAAACTCTCAAAAGAGGTTTTAATGAAATAGATCTGATCTTTTTCATCGTCTACCAGCATGATTTTTTTCATGATTAGCTCTGCCTCTATTGATATATCAAAGAAGTCTTTAATATTTATTTCTACAGAAGAACCTGAAAGACCACTTCCTCTTCTGATACTGAAAACTCCAGTCTTTTTTCCTTCTGTTCTAAGATCGGGACTCTGCTGGTAAGGCAAAGAATACGGTAGTGCCCTTTCCAGGACCAGGGCTCTCTACCCAGATTCTCCCCCCTTGCTTTTCAACAATTCTCTTACAAATCGACATACCCAGCCCTGTGTTCTGAATATCGTGACGTGCAGAGTCTGCTTTATAGAACTCATCAAAGATACGTTCGATTTGCTCTTTGGTCATACCGATGCCGTTATCTGCTATAGAGATGGTGACAAAATCATCTGTTTGTTCTGCATCGATGGTGATCCTGCAGTCATTTTGACAGTATTTTGTTGAATTTTCAAAGATGTTTGTCAGCAGCTCTTCGAGTCGCAAACGGTCTGCTTTTATAGATAACTTTTGGGTGATTTTGTTTGAAATTTTAACGTTATTTTCATCAAACAGGATTTTTTTATTTTCGATGATGTGACTGACTTCTTTGAATAAGTCCAGCTTTTCAATGGAAAATTTTGTGTTCGGTGAGTTTAACATCGCAAGCTCGAGAGTTTTTACCACGAGATTTTTCATGTAATCAGCATTTCGGTGAAGGACGGTGAGCATCTCCTTTTTACTCACATCAGTTTCTTTTTCTTCGAGGAGAGGGATGAGATTGATCAATGGTCCTAAGGGATTTTTCAGATCATGTCCCAGTTGATTGATAAACTCGTCTTTCTGCTTGAGTAATTTTTCTACTTCCGCTGTCCGCTCTGTTACTCTTTTCTCAAGATCCTTATTTAAGATGTTGAGCTGCTCTCGTGCCACCGTTAAATCAGAATTGATCTGTTCCAGACGCTTTGTTTTTTCCTCCAGTTCCCTTGTCCGCTCTGTCACGAGTTTTTCCAGATTCTTGCTATATTCCTCCAGATGGTCTCTGGAGACTTTCAGATCAGCACTCATAGCATTAAACGCAGTTGCTAGCTCACCGATTTCATCTTTTGATTTGACTTTTACCTCATAGCCCAGTGTTCCTTTCCCCATGCTGCGAACGCCTTTTGTCAACTCGCTGATAGGGGATGAAACAAAGTAATTAAAAAGGAAGAAAATCAGCAGAAAAGAAACGACGATAAAGATACCAGAGTACATGGATATGGTGACGATCATCTCCTGGGTCATTACATCTAAACTTGAAAGCGAGAAAATATATCGGACAGAATATCCGTGGCTTCCCCATTGTTCGAAATAGGGTTCCATCATATCGATACGTCTTGTTTTTTCATTGAGAAAAACCGAGGATACCGGATCACCTGCCCGTTGTATCAATGTCGCGTTTTCAAGGGATCTTTCCCCAAGCGCTGCTTCGTCATATTTTCCATTCAGAATCTCAGTAGAATCAAAGAGGATCTTTCCATTCACATCGACGATTTGAATTTCAACGAGGTTATCGTTCAGCTTCATCAAATTATCCATTACTTCAGTGAACTTGTAAAAACCTGACCCATAATACAAATCATAATTTTCAATGACATAGACAACAGACAAGCTTGAGAAAGATTCAGCATTGTTGATGATAGAGTCCTTTGCTGCTTTGGATTCCCGTTCAATGATGACCAATGAGCTTGTTAAAAAAACTGCGAGTAGAATGCCGATAAGAGGCAAAATGATCTTCAATTTTACGCTGTGGAATTTCTTCATTCCTGGTTGCACCAATAGTCAGGGTATCGCATCTCTTTTATTTAACACTGATTTCTTCCACAAGCGTACTGAGATCTGATCGTGGGCTCCAAACAATATAGTCGACGACACCAATATTACACACATTATTGTAAAGCGGGATGCAGGCGACATCATCCATTGCTACCTTGAATCCTTCCCACATAAGGCTCATACGTGTTTTTTGATTCATCGTATGGGTGATTTCCTGAGTGACGTTATCGACAGTTCGATTTGAATAATATCCTAAATTATATGATCCGATGCCGAGGGGATCGTTCTCCGATCGCAACAGGTAATCAAATATCTCGCCACCATCTCCTGTCGCTGGTATCCAACCAATAAAGTAAATAGAACAATTCCTCGAATATAACTTCGCATAATATTCCTCTGCGGTAATGAGATTGAGGTGGATCGATAGTATCTGTGAAAGTTGTCGCACTATTTCTTCGGAAATTTCAATTTGTGTTGGATATTCTTTTGGACAATCTAATGTGAGATTAAACCCGTTTTCATACCCAGCCTCCCTGAGAAGGTGCCGGGAGAGATTCAAATCATATGGCAATCGTTTTATCTCAGGGTTATAACCAAAAATTAAAGGCGATAGCAATTGAGACGCTGGTTCAGCCAAAGAAAAGAAAATTTTTTTAATTAAACTGTCAACATCAATCGCATGATACATCGCTTTACGCACTCGCACATCAGATAAAGGATTTTTCGCCCCAGGGAAACCATTACTATTATTTTCCCTGACATCAAAACCAAGATACCATACTGTTGGATTGGAGACCTTTTTTACCGCGAGCCCCGAACTATTTGATATCTCGTCAACATACATCGGAGGTATGCTCTCCAATATGTCGATCTCTCTTGTGATAAGTGCGTTTTTTCGCTCTTCGGTATCTTTAATCACCTTAAAAATGACTTTTTTTATGACCGGATGACCCATCGAATAGCCATCAAATCTTACCAAGGTAATGTGATCACTTGGAACATACTCATCAAGTTTATACGCACCGGTTCCGATTGGCCATTTTTCCGTAGTTTCCTGCTGATACTTCTGAGAAGCAATAGGAATACCGGTCAATTTGTTCAAAAGAATAGGAACCGGTTCATATGTTTCAATATCCACGGTATAGTTATTTATTATATGGACTTCCTTAATTTCTGTGAGTAAATCTCGCAGCACGTGACTTTTGTTGTCCTTGATAGAATCAATCGTATATTTTACATCATTGGCAGTGAAATCATATCCGTTGTGGAATTTCACATCATCTCTGAGGAAAAACCGCCAGGTGCAGTTATCCGGGTTATTCCATGATTTCGCAAGTTTGGGGAACAGTTTAAAACTATTGTCGAACTCTACCAAGGGATTAAAGATATTAAAATTGAGTCCCATCGTACCAACGTCGTAACTAGTGATCCAGGGGAAAAATCCGAAAGGATCGTCCGCAATTCCAATAACGAGCAGATCACTTTTTTTCTGATTGCCTTCACCTGCTTGGTTAATGCACCCTGAAAATCCCACGCTGAGAAGAATGATCCCTACCATCAATGCGATTATTTTTTTCATGTTCTCCTTTTAGACTCGATAGCATTATTTGCAGAGATAGATCTTTGATTTCTCAATAAGATTATCTCGATACATCTATTACTGCTAGAGAGGATTTAAAATGTATCTTTAAATTTTTTGTACAAACAAGCATAATTTACATCATAAAATAATTTTTTATCCAATTCGCCTATCTCTTAAAATTCACCAGAAGAAAAGGATTCCCGATGAGAGTGTTTCCCGCGCATTCTGTATGAGGGTCTCTATCAGGATACCGCTGTTGGACGAACGATGCGGTCTCCACATAGGATTCCATAGAAAACCAGGCAGTCCCAAGATATGCACCGTGATCTCTCATTGCTTCATATATCATATATTTATATTCGGTCCCGTAGCTCCACGACGTCCCGCTCGCCGCTTGACCAATGGATCTCCCAAACACGTAGGAAACCGCGATGTTGACATTAAAAGGCGTGGTTCCGGATGCTTGCCAGAAATCAGCGCTGTGACATCCATAGAGAAACGTCATGAGGGCTCCGTTGGAAAGACCTAGGACCTTTAATGATTGAAACCCTCCAAAGTCCCATGCTTGATAGGATGAGGCTGCGTGCTGCCATGTGTCAAAGATTTCGTATCTGTCGTTTCGGAGCTGTTGCCAAATCTCATCGGCAATCGTGATATCAGCTCCCTCGCCATCGGTGATGACATTGGCCGCACCATAAAGGTCTTGTAACACGGGAACGACACCGACAGGCCCGTAGAAATTATTATCATAATCCTCATGACAGGCAACAAACGCCTTCTTAGTGGTGACCATCTCATCCGTATAGTACTGATGAGTTTTTTCTAAAAATCTGTTCATGAAAAACACTTGTCCAATCACCGGCGGCCTCATCCAACACACCCAGAGTTCTGGTCCTTCATTGGGACCAAAGGCATGGTAATCATAAAAACCATCAGCATCCCTGTCCTCAAAATCACCATCCATATCCTCGTAAAACACGCTTAACACACCACTGTTGTTGCCCACTTCTTGTTTCCACAGCGCGTAAGGTATCTGACCTACTATTAATGTTCCGACCGTACCGTTCAGTTCATATTCTTTCTGTAAGACTCCTCGAAGCTCCGCAGGTGTGATGGGTTTTCTGCTCCGAAGACCATCAACCTTCAGTAGGGTAAATTCCACAGAAAAACGCTCCTCTACCTCGTTAAGATATCGGGTAAACCTCTCTTTTATCCATGGATAGAGCTGCGCATCGATGACGACGACGATATGGTCTGTTGCCTGGTTCAAAAAGATGGGATCGTCATTGAGCTTACTAAAAGGACGAACAACTCCATAGATATCAGAGTAGCCATGCGGGGTGAAGTCCGCATCTTTTATTTTGAATGAAACAGCAACGGCGGGAGAAAAGATGGTTGACAAGGGGGTAAAGAAGAAGATTACGGCTCCAAGAAGTATTACCATAATCCGGCGTGCAAGGGCAGTTTGCATAGATATCAATACACCACGACATTATATAAAACTTATTCAGATAAAAAGACAACATCCTTAGGAGTAACAATGATATAATTTATTTATCGATTGCAGAATCCTCTGATATTGATGTGCTCAGGATTTGATATATTCCTCTTCGAATGAGGATGGGGCATGACCGGGATTTACTGTCTCAAGAAGTGCTGCAGTATGCTGAATAAAAACGGGAATCGCTCTAAAAATTTCATGAGGATAGGAAATGATGATGGCTTGGGCATGCTCACCTGAAGGGTGCCCCAATCGCTTTCTGCAAAATAGACGTCTCTGGCTTTGACCTTGATGATGTAATTTCCTTTTTTTGCAAACGTATGATTCAGGGTAACGTTCTCATTCGAAGGGAACGGACCTACCCAGCTGCTGTTCGTATTATCACCCCAATCAACATAGTAAAAGATCGGGTCAGCCTCAGGGTCTGCTGTCGCAACCGTATAGGAATATGACACTCCTGGTTTTCCTTTCGTCTCACCTTGAATGGAAGGAGTGGCCGGCGGTGTATCCTGAATGGTCGTTAATGTCTGCACGCGATATCCGGAAAGACCACCGCTGGTGCATGTTACAATAACACCTCCGGAACCGGTTTCTCTGCCCGAGGCAGTATCATCAGTCATGGTCGGTGCAACAATTGTTTTCGAATAAAACCCACCAGAGTTCGTTGTCGTACTCCAGCTATCACCGGTGGAAGGAATCGTAAGAGAAATAACACCGCCTGAAACAGGATCCCCTGAACTGGTGGAAATCGCCTGACCAGAAATAACAATGGTGGCGCCAGGCGCAACCATCGCTGGTGCGATATCCTCTGAAACTGTTATTGGCTGTGCGGCATGGGAAAATGATTGAAGGGCGATATTTATCTGAAGAGTCATGTTCTCAGAGTTCTGATCGATGACGGATTTCACCATGTTGCCGACGTCAGTCGAATACCAGCTCGGGGTAGTCGAGCGACCAATTTTATAACAATCAAAGGTGCCTGCTGGGACACTGATCTGTTCCTTTTGAACACATTCGACGGTCTCATCCACCCATTGGCTCCCATTGAACGATTGATCGTACATTCCTTGGATGCTGAACGACCCGGAGACAGTGCTCATGCAGCCGATCTGCCATTGTTCCCCGACATTCAGGGGAAAATCATACAGCTCTAAGGGTGGTGCAGAACTGGTGATAAGATTCAGTTCATAGGGGAAAGGTATCCACACATAGACGATCTCTCCCTGTGAATTAAGCTCAGTTGCTACTTCTGCAAGGTCGGAAACACGGACATGCGATGTTCCGGTAATCTGACCAGTAAGGTCCCCTGAAAAACTATTCACGGTCAATGATCCACTGATGTCACCGGTGATGGCGACCGTATACATATCGTCTGTTATGCCGGTCACTTTTTGTTTGAAATTTTCTATGACCCCGGAAAATGACCCGTTAGGACTCGAAAAATAGAGAGGGTCAACCGTGTAAATCCACTCATCTCCTTGATACCAGGTCGGGATATCACCTTCACTTGCCCTCCCGGTACTGTTTACGAGAGACGAAACAGAGTTACAATCTTTAGAATTGCTACCCATTGATGGAGTGATACTCAAACAAATGAATAAAACGCAGATTCCACAGATCACGATGCTTGTTCTGAGATTCTTTTTTAACATGACTTGTTTCATATGCCTACCTTCCTTGATGTACTATAAAGACCATAGACATTTAAATGTTTTCAAAAAGATAAAATTTTCATATCTTTATTGAAAAACTATCATAAAAAAACCATTAATTATGCAAAATCACCGAGTCAACTGAGACGCCACATAAGGAGAAAATATCGTAAAATCTAAATGCCTCCCTTTTTTTCTGATGCGACAAAATAACTCTTTTTGGTCACCGTTTACTCCATATAAAGAATTAAATAGAGGATGCTGATTATTATTATATTGAGAGGGAAAAAATGAATAAAAAAATCGTATCTCTAAGTATTTTGACAGCTACACTTATCCTTTTGACAGGGCTTACCCCTGCTCTTGCCACCAATAAAAACAATCTCATCGCGATCAAAAACGATCTTGTTACCATCGAGGTGAATCATTATCTTGGAAGACAGCCAACACAAATACGCACCACCGTCACCGCAAGTGAGGCTGAAGAAATACGACAATATCTCATTGAACTGTATGACGCGCAGGAAAGGAACGACGACCAAGCTATTTCAAAATATGAATCACTGCTCAACGAAAAAGGAATTTTTGGCGAGAGTCACCAAAAGTTCTATTCAGATGACGAAGGGAGAAACCTTCTAGAAAAAATAAAACTACCAGGCTTCCTCAGTCAGGCTGGAGAAAATATCTCAAATCGCTTCTGCTATTTCAATGCCATCGGCGAAGGAATCATGCTCTGGTGGCTTGGACTGGCAATCTGGCAGGGGATCGTCAAAGCAGTAGAGAATGTATCAAATCCTCTTGGAGCGGTCATTTTACTCATCATATTATTACCGATTCTACTTCTCACGCTGCTCTTCACAGATTTGATTCCTTTTAGGATCTTTGCACCAACCGGTGCTATTTCGCTGAAAAATGGAACCATATCTGCTTTAGGGCTCAACGGTTTTCAACGAGTAAAGGTAGGTGCTGAACAGTACGGAGTAAACCTCAGTTGGTTCACCGGGCTTACCATCAACATCCCTGCCATGAACAATCACAACGCATTTCTCTTTGTCTCCGGAATCGCCCTGAAAGCAGAAGGACTACACATATAAAATCCTCTGACACGGCACTTTTGCAAAAACGAGGGATGCCTGTCCCTCATGATATCCTTTTTTTGTAGAATCAGAACCGGTTTGCATCGGTCATGACATTGATAAGAACCGGTTTCTTCAACCCTAACGTCTGCTTTACTGTTTTTTCTAGCTCTTCAGGTCTTGACACCGTGAGCCCTATCCCACCGCACGCCTCTGCATACCGTGCAAAATCAGGGTTGAGCAAATCAGTGCCGAAATTCTGATATCCTTCCATCTTTTGTTCTAATTGGATCATGGCAAGCTGTTTGTTATTTAACACCAGGACGACCATAGGTAAATCGTACTTCACCGCGGTCACAAAATCAGCCATCGCCATGGAAAAACCACCATCACCGGTGATGCAGACGACCGTTTTATCGGGATACGCCAATTTTGCGGCCAGCGCACCAGGGAACCCGAACCCCATGGTCCCAAGGTATCCTGACATGACGAAACGCTGGTGCTTCATTTTGAAATTCCGACCAAACCACCATCCGTTCTCCCCAACATCAATGGAAATAATCGCATCCTCGGGAAGCACCTCTGAAAGAATCTTCATGATAAACGGAGGCCGGAGAGGCGTTGCGGTTGGATCTGCCTCTTTCTGCAGTTGTTCAAACCATTTCTTTTTCATCAGTGCTATCTCCTGTAAAACAGATTCGTTCTGTTTCATCTGCACCGCATCGATGAGCTTTGGCAGCACAAGGGAACAATTCCCCCAGAGGGCGACTGCAAAAGGGATTTTACCGATTTTTAACGGATCGATTTCAACCTGGACCAATGCTTTATGGGTCGGCACATGCGTTTGTCTTGAAAAACCAACACCAAGAGTAATCAGTAAATCAGATTCCGCGACCGTCTTACGGGTAGAGGGAGATCCTACATTGCCAAGAATCCCCAAGAGCCAGATGTTGTCGTCAGGAAGGATACCTTTTGCGCGAAACGTCGTCACAATCGGTGCTTTTATCCGCTCCGCAAAACGAAGCAGCAGCTCACTATTCCCAAACGCGCCCCAGCCGGCAAGGATCACTGGTTTTTTGGATTTATCAATCAATGTGGCAGCTTTTTTTAGTTCTGCGTCATCAGGAAGGATGTTGAAATTTGATGGACACGTCTCCAGTTCACAGCTCTCCGCATCTAGTATCGCTTTCTGAACATCGTTCGGAATGGAAATCTGCGCGACCCCCCGCTGGACAATCGCATGCCGTAACGCTTGGTCCAGGATCCTCAATGATTGTGTCTTATCATAGATAGTATTATTGTACACCGTGATAGGTCGGAAAAACGCATCCTGGTCGATCTCCTGAAAACTCCCATCACCGATGTATTGACCATTGACCTGGCCGTTGATCGAAAGCACGGATGCCCGATCCTCCTTTGCATCATACAAGCCGGTTGCCAGATTACTTGCACCTGGACCTGCGATCGTCAGACATGCCGCGATCTTTCCGGTGAGCTTATGATAGGCAGATGCTGCCATCGCTGCGTTTTCCTCATGACGAACAACGATGTATCGTATTTTTTGATTTTTCCGTAGCGCTTCGACAAGACCAAGGGATGAGGTTCCAGGGATGCCGAACACTAGAGTAATATCCCATTTTGACAGCTCATTAATTAGCACATCGGAAACAGTTGTCTGGGTTTTTTCCACCAAAACCACCCATTCCTACAACTGACCGTTGTTATCTAAACATTTCGTCTTCTTTTTTAAAAAATGATCGATTTCACATCAACGGCTACGCATGCTTAATGACTTCACGAAGGCAGGTGTCCTTTTCTTTAATTTCTTGAATCTTCTGGTCAATGAAACGGATACGCCGCAACGATCGGATAACAAGATACAAACCGAAAAAGATAAGAAAAAAACACAGCAGAAACAGAGGGACCGCAAAATAGAGCGACTCATTCAAATCATAATATCGCGATGTCGCCACAAGAATGGTAAATACGGAGGTCGGTACGGTGAAGAGCGCAATAGCAGTTCGAAGTACAGAAAGCGAGGTGCGTTTTTCTGCTAACAGCAGGCTGACAGAATTAAAAATTTCAGAAGATTCATCTTTTATTTCCATGACGATGAGGATTTCTCCTTTGATTGTTCTCAGCTATACATCGCTATCATCTTTATGACTCTAACGAAAAAAAAATGTGGCATCATAGCTTTTCACTGGCTCTTTATCCATGATGCGATATCTGAAATGACTTGCTCATCGACATGCCCTGCAATCAAATAATCAGCATTGCTTGATACACCAGTTCCGGCAATGAAGAAATGGTTCAATGACGGATAGGTTTTCAGGGTCACCGATGCGTTGCCAAAAAACGTTTCATTCCACCGAGCAAAATCCGTCATCGTGACTTGATAATCCCGTTTACCCTGTAGGATCAGCAGAGGGATGTGCAACGATCGTGCTACTACCACGGGATCATACGTCGCGAGATCCGCCCAATATGATTTTGGAGCGCCAAGGACAAATTGACCTTGGCTGATATTCAAGCTCTTCACTTTTTCCACAAGTTGCTCAAGTGATGCTATCTGTTGAGATTGATTAATGCCGCTGAGGTTCGCAAGATATCGCGTCTGCTCTAGCATCAGATCCTCAAGATGGCGGGTCGGCCCAGCTAAAATAACTAATCCTGCGATTCGGTCATCTTGACTTCTGATACGCGGGGCAAGCATTCCTCCCAGACTATGCCCAAGCACGAAGATCCTTGAATGATCCACAACGGATAATGCGTTCAATACATCCACCGCAGCGAGCGAATCTGTAATGGTTTCATCCTGCACCGTGAAATTTTTAATTGCTGCAAACTCATCGGGATATTGCTTCGTCCGCTTCTCATAACGCAAAACCACAATATCTTTTGAAGCAAGACCCCAGGCGATATCCTTAAATGGTTTATTCGGACCGTAGGTTTCATCTCGGTCATTCGGCCCGGAGCCGTGAACAAGAACAACAGCGGGAAACGGACCAGCCCCTTTTGGAACTGACAAGGTCCCTGGCAGTTTCCATTGTCCTGATCCCAGGGATATATTACTCTCTGTAAACGCACTCAGATTAACATACGATGGAACCATATATTGAATCGCCTCAGGTGTAGGGACAACGGTCAATCCAATAATTCTCCGCTTATCATTAAAAATAACTTTGATATCAAGAACATTAGCCTTTGAAAAATTGCAGGTGACGTAGACAACAGTATATCCGGATTCATTCGTCAATCGAGACCGAACAATCCTTGTGATATTGCCATTAGGTGCGATAATTTGCTGCGCCCAGATATTTCCAAAATCTAATGCAGAAACTTGGGAAGTAATCGAGGTATTGAAAAAGCTATAGACGCCGGTATAGTTTTTCTCAATCAGAAGCGTGACAATATCACTGGCGAAATCATCTATCGTTTTCACCGCTGGTGGTTGTTGATCCTGTACACATCCGGACATTATCGCAGCTACAAGGACAATCGTTACGAGCGCCCCGACATTCAACGCAACTTTTTTCATATCAATCATCTTCCAAAGAAGTCACTAGGTCGGGTTGATAGCATTAGAGATTCAAAAAATTTTCTATGTTTTAAAAAAACTGTTTTATCCAGAAATTACTTCCTCCCAGAAAATAACAGATTGTCTCTTTTATCGAATGTAATGATAAAAAAAAAATTAATAAAAACAATCGATTGTTGTAAAAAAATATAGAAAAGGTTTAAGAAGGTGGAGGCTTTCAAGTTTACAGATAAAATCATTCTCGGGGGAGAATATGAAACTGACTGATGTCTTAGAAACGACGAAAAGGGAACCACATTGCGGATTGTGTAAAATAGATTTTCTTGGGACTGGTGTGTGCGCCGCTGGTAAAAAGCACGGGTTTGTCGCATACTGGCCCGAGGGGCGAATGGAACTTGCTAGAGCACTGGCAGAAAACGAAGTCGAACCCTCAGAAGCACTTATTGACATTGTGAATTCTTGTAATATGTGCGGGATTTGTGACAGGCAATGCTATTTTATTACACAACGTCGGCCTACGAAAGCCCAACAAGCATTGAAGGACTATGTACAGACATTAAAACCAAATATGATCAAACATACCCCGGAGGACGAGATTGTAAAAGACCTCCGCTCAATCGTCGGAAAAGACTGGGCGACCAATGATCCGATTATCATCGCTTCGTATCTGCGATCGATCATCAAGCAAAAATCCTCGGGTCAGTACTATGTTGTCATGCCTAATACAACAGAAGAAATAGTGGAAATTATAAAACTAGCCAATAAACATAAAATCCCGTACCTCCCACGAGGGAACGGAACATTCTTTGGTGTGGTGCTTCAGACCCTCCTTGCTGAACCTAGCTCGATAGAACAAGGGATCGTCATTGATCTATGGAGAATGAAAGATATTGACGTCGATCCCGAGTCGATTACTGCGACCATCGGACCTGGGGTCACCTCATTTGAGCTGCAAAAAGCAGCAAAAACGCACAAGCTGCGTGCCAATGTCGCTGAGGCTGAATCATGCGTCTGTGCGAACGCCCAGAACCTCGGCATTATCACCACTTGGAGCAATACCTACGGATGGGGGACCGATAACTTCATCGACGCGGAATTCATCGACTCAACAGGGGCGATACAGCATCTGAGCGATAAGGACATTCCAAACCCGTACGCATCAGAACAAGGTCTGATGAGCCTGTCGCTCATACCCTCAGTGATCATCACGAAACTGACCTTAAAGCTCCATCGCATCATCGAAGATGAAGAACCTGTTTTCATTCCCTTTACGAATCTCCCCGATGCCCTTGATTTGGCGTATAATCTTGCCAGAAGAAACATCGGTATTTCTCTTGCGGTCCTTTCACGGAAATACCTCACCGAGTTTATTTCTCCGACACATGAAATCGCTGAAGATTTTAACTACATTGCAGAAAAATATCTGAAACTCAACTATGTTGTCGATGTTATCTGCGACAAATATGGCAAGAAGATCATCGAAGAGATGGCCGAGATCACCTTTGGTCAAACGATGCTAAAAAGTTTGATCCTTGGCTCATCGAAACTTGCGTCTATGAAGGACAGCAGCATTCTGAAAATGATAGCAGAAGAAGAAGATCCTCTAAAGGCAGTCTTCGCTGGCCCGATGCTGAAGCATTTCGAGAAAGGTCTTGCCGCCTCCCCTCGTGAGCTAGTGAAGGACTTTGATGAAGACCTTCGGGATTTCTTTGAAAAGCTGTATTCGAAACCTGAACTCACTGATTCTATCTGGCTTCATTCCTTCCGCATTCTCCCCTGCCGCATGGAACGGAAACACATGTGGATGTACCGCGGAGGATACATGCCAGGTGATAAGAAAACTATTCTGAAAGTAGTGGATGCTTTGGAGAAACCAGCGCAGCAGTATCATATCGATGGAGCCTTCGGGTTCCTCAGCTACCTTGAACGGGGAAAGCTAGCGCATCTGGAATATGATTACTACTACGATCATACAGACCCTGATGCCCGTAAACGCGTCAATAAAGCGATCGTGGAGTCCTGGAGACAACAATTCGCAATCCCAGGAGTCACCCCGCTTGAGTTTATCTGCAGCAAGGGGCTCCATAGAAAGGAGCATATCATCTATCCGCTCCCCGCGGGACTGTCAGAAGAAGAACTCGGTCATTTTGAAGAACTCATAGAAACACTCTTCGGAGGTGAAGACACATGGTAAAATATCTTTCAACAGAATGGGCTGAACAAGCCAAGAAAAAAATCTTAACTGAACTTGATAAGGCAAAGGATCTGAAGAACATGAACGCGTCGTTGTTAAATGTCGTTCAAAACGTTCCCCCTGATAACAAAACCGTGTATTTCTACTTTAAATTCGTCGATGGGAACCTTGAAGAGCTGATCACCGGTTCTGATGAATCGATAAAGCAGAAAAACGCTGAGTTTACCATCACCGGGGACTATACGACATTCGTTAAGATAAGCGACGGAACAACGAGCTCTGCCATGGCGCTATTAAAGGGCCGAGTGAAGCTCGCTGGAAACAAAATGAAGGCGCTCACCATCACCAAACCAATCGATACCTTTAACGCCTGTATCAAAAAGATTGAAACTGAATATTAGGATTTTACATTGTGAGAAAATGACTCCAGCGCTCGGAAACCGAAATTTCATGGAAAAATTAGAAAAATTTATACCACCAAGGGCGGAATGGACACCGGTCGATACCGCGCTGCACGCCCCAGAGACGTTCTTTGTTGATTACGCAAATGCCCAAGAGTACCTGTTTCCCGCGATCCGACATACCTTCAAGCATCATTATGAAAACAACTTCCTGTACCATCGTGTCTGCGAGGTAAACGGCGTCACCCCTGAGACGATTGCGTCAAAGAAGGATCTGAAGAAGATACCGTTGCTCCCTGATGCTTTCTTTAAGGATTATCCTGATGGAAAAGGATTTTTGAACTGGTTGAAAACAATTTTTACGGGTTCGCTTCCAAGGCCGGTTTTTAAAACCGATAATCCGTCCCATGATGAGATCATCGAGGAGTTCAACAAAAAAGGCACCAGCATCATGTTTACGAGCGGCACCAGTGGCCGTTTCAGCTTCATCCCTCGGGATACCCGTTCCTGGAACCGTGTCAAATACAGCGCGATGAAATCAGTCATTGAGCTGATGGATTACAACCCAAACGACCAGATCATCCTCCTCATCCCCGATCCCAGGCAGACGAACCTGACAATCGCCAGTCTCTTTGGTATCGCCTATGACCTGTATAACCCGGCAAATGTCCATGTTGCATTGGACATGAAGATTACAACGCAATTTCTCAGGATGCAACGGGATGAAACCATTGGTATTTCAGAGAAAATAAAAGCAAAGGCGCTCTCGACGATCAGTCCGCTGGTGCAACGGAACTCTGACCTTCGAATCATTCATTTACTTGAACATATCCAACAATCCGGTAAACGGGTGAATATCGCTGGCCCACCATTCTGGCTTGATCGCATCATGGATAGGATGAAAAAAGAAGGAAAATCTGTCAGCTTACCAGACAGTCAGATTCTCACTGGCGGTGGATGGAAGGCAGACGAGAGCAAACGCCTCCCGGAAGAGGCATTCAGGGAGAAAGTTCAGGAGACGTTAGGTATTCCTCATGAACGGTACCATGACGTCTACGCGATGTCCGAGTGCAGCTCTGTGTTTCTCAGCTGTGAAGGGCATTACAAACATATCCCTCCCCCGATAGTTCCGTTGGTCCTTGATGAGGATCTAAACCAGCTTGGCTATGACCAGGTCGGTCGTTTTGCCTTCATTGATCCCCTACCGGACAGCTACCCTGGCTTTATCATCACCGGTGACCGGGTGAAAATACTGGAGCGATGCCCGAAATGCAAACGAGAAGGCCCGGTGCTGGACATCGAAGTGACGCGCCTGCCTGGTTTTGAAGGACGCGGATGTGCGGCTGTCATGGCCGAGCTCATGAAACAGGATGGTGAAGACCATGGTGCGTTTCCCGTCGGATGAATGGATAACAATATTCAAAGAAAAACTCAATACCAATACAACCTACGCAGAAGTAGCCAAAGAATGGGAAGGAGACTTCCTTTTTGTAATAACACCTGATGAGCTGTTCAAAAAAGAAATCGTTTTTTATATTGACCTGTGGCATGGAAAATG
Source organism: Thermoplasmata archaeon (assembly GCA_003942085.1). Taxonomy (GTDB): domain Archaea; phylum Thermoplasmatota; class E2; order DHVEG-1; family DHVEG-1; genus SM1-50. The sequence goes on from DQIQ01000018.1 coordinate 26,885, forward strand.
CAGGGATGCTTATCTGGTGAAAGGAGAAAAAAAAGCGAAATTTATCTTCAAAGGACCATATTCGAACTGGAAGAAAGTCATTCAGAAAGAACTCGACCCCATCCGAGGATTAATCAGAGGGATGTTCACCATGGAGGGTGATTCTCGGGTTATCCTAGATCAGGCCAAAGCAGCCCAAGAGCTAGTGAACACGGCAAGCAACATCCCGGTTGTTTTTTAAAGGGCTGACCATGGGACGAACCGTCGACTGTTTTTTCTGGGACTCTTCTCTTCGTTTCGACCAGGAGCTGTCGTTCACCTCTGAGGATATCGGCGGCGGCATCACCCTGCGAAAACCGGTGTTCACCCGTGAGGCGTTAGAGAAAATTATCGACAGGATAAAAAAATCACGCCAGGAGTATCTCCGCACGCATGACATCCCTGCGGTTCTTGACGTCATCGACAAGGTGAACGTGCTGTGGACGGACTCTTCCTATCATGGCCGGAAAATCGCACGAGACGTGCTGCCTACCGTGACCGGGTTTTCCATTGAGATGATCGAATCCTGGGGTTTTGATTATTTTTTCGACATCATTAAAAAAGATAACCTGCCGCTCGCAGGAAAGCTAGTGCCGAATAACTTCCGGGAGTTTTCCACCTGTGGCGACGGCCTAGTGAAGGCCTACGGTAAACCACACATCACTCATTCAAACTACGAGCCAGTGGTTATCGGTCATATCTGCGCCGGCAACATCCTTGGCCTTGCTGCCTTTGAAATGGTGATGGATAAACTCGTCGATGCCGCAACATGGGTAAAGGTCCCTTCTGAAGAACCAGTGTTTGGTGCGTTGTACGCGAAATCGATTGAAGAAATCGACCCGCTTCTTGCGCATACCATCGCGGTCCTTCCCTTCAGCAGTGATGACAAAATGGTGCAGGACTATCTGTTCTCGCAGTCAGACCTTGTGCGTGCGACCGGAGGGGAACATGCACGTAAGAATCTGACGCAGCTTGCTGAGAAACACCATGTTCCACTGGCTGGTCACTGGCATAAGTTCAGTTTTATAACGATCGCACGCGAGTGTCTCGCTACTGCACAAGCCGCTCGGGAGATCGCAGAGCTAGCATCACTTGACGTGTCTGCGTGGGACCAGCAAGGCTGCTTTTCCCCGCAAGAGATCTACATTGAAACCGGTGGAGGTGTCTCACCAAAAGAGTTCGCAGGATTGCTTGCTGAGGAAATGGAGAGAACCACCCAGGCCCTCCCGAAGGGTACAAATTCAGGCAAAATACAGGTGCTCGACGGGTACTACCAATATTTCACGAAAGAGACCATGGGTGAGCCAGTGAAAATCTTTCCCTCAAAGACCAATCAATGGCTAGTGATCTACGATGAGAGCAACCCGAATTGTGAAACGTCTCCCCTGTTCCGGGTCATTCGGATAAAGCCGATTGCCGACATCATGGGTCTCCCAGCGCAGGTCAAATCACTTGGCTCGTTTTTGCAGACCGTCGGGGTCGCCATTCCAAAGCAGCGCCTTATTGCTTTTGCTGATGCGATGGGGCAGATCGGGGTGACCAACATTCGGACGATTAGTTCGATGACGCTGCAGAAGGCTTGGGAGCCATGGGATGGACGGTTCCCCCTGCAAGAGCTGTTTGAGCATGATGCGACCCACTGGGTCAGCATCGACACAAGGGACATTGATGCAGAGATAAAATCTGCTCTGCAGCGGAAACGATCGATTGTCGATGAGAGCCTTGCTTTGAAAGGAAAATAACGCAAGGGGCATCTGTCTTCTTTTTTTAATAAAAAAACGATTCCCTGCGTCTGCGGTTTACATCTCCCACATCAAGAGAGTTCTTGCTTTATTTACCACAATACTCTAATAGTTCCCGTCCATTGCTGGCAATACCGTCAGATAGTAACATTTATATTGTAGTATTCAGACAATACCTATCAAGATAAAAAGGAGCCTTTTTCTAAAAGGATTTATAAAAACATCAGAGGGATGAAAACCATGTCTTATGCATTTACCTTCGATCTAACTAAGCTTTCACAGCTCATATTCAAGGATATCGCAAAGATATCTGAGAAAGACAGACTCAATGAGAAACTCGCAAACATGGCAAGAAACCTTGTCGATAAATTCAACGTCGACAAACATACGGGACTGCCCATCAACGATTCCATCACCATCATCGAAGATCTCATCTCTGTCAACATGAAAAACAGCCTCCAGAAAGATCAATTCCTCCAAACAAAAAAAAGAGCACTTTTCCTGCCGCACTGCTGCAGAAAGTACATGGACTCCCGCTGCAGAGCGACCTTTGACACCGCTACCTCCTCCTATACCTGTAACCATTGTTCATCCGACTGCCTGGTCCATCAGTCAACCGTTCTTTCAGCGCAGCGGAACTATGACATCTACGTGCTGCCTGGCGCTTCCTGCGTCAGAAAAATATTTCAAAAACATCATTATGAAGGCATCGTCGGCGTCGCCTGCACCGATGAACTGAAACTCGCCTCCACCATCCTTGAACACCATAAAATCCCTGCCCAAGGAATCCCGTTGATTAAAAACGGCTGCTCAGAAACACGATTCAACATAGAAACCCTGGACCAAACACTCTCCTGCAATGAAAAAAATTCCTCAGACCAACGACTGATCATTGCAAAGCCATCTCATCTACCCCAAGACGTCCCTATTTAACAGGGAGATACTGCTCAGGGTTTGACTCAAACGCTTTTTTACAACCTGGTGCACAGAAATAATAGGTCGTCCCCTTATAGACACTGGTGAACTTCGCTGTTTTTTCATCAACCGTCATATGACAGACAGGGTCAATCGCCATGCGCTCTCACCTCCTTTGCCGGCGGCATATAGCTTTTTAACAACAACGAAAGTGACACGACCGTAACAGAACTGAGCGCCATGGCAAGCCCGGCGAACTCCGGTCGAAACGTCACTCCAAAGAACGGGAACAACACCCCGGCAGCAACCGGGATAAGGGCGGTGTTATAAGCAAATGCCCAAAACAAATTCTGTTTAATGCGCGCCATCACCTTCCGGCTCAACTGCACCGCGGCGACACAGTCCAACAGATCGCTTTTCACAAGCACGATCTCCCCGCTCTCAATG
>DQIQ01000019.1 GCA_003942085.1 Thermoplasmata archaeon
TCAGAGCAGAATCGGAGAAATTCCTTAAAAAATGGGGGTAATTTATTTTTTTTTACCACCAGTGTAGATACACCGATTTTCACTTTTTTCAAAACCGGTGAATCAATATGCTAGCCTCAGCTCTAAAAAAAAATGTATGGAAAAATACGTGGGAGAACCGGTCTAAAAACCATATAAACAAACAGAGGATTCTGAACATGCATGCTCATAGAATTTCTCAGCATCATTGGAATTCTTGGTATCCTGGGGGAATGCTATCTTATCGGTCTTTGGCTAATCGCTCGGATAAAAACAAAGAAAAAGAAATTCAGCCCCTATGCACCGACAGCAGCAATCATCGTTCCCTGCAAAGGAATAGAACATGGTTTTTCTGAAAATATAGAGGCATTTCTCTTACAACACTACGACGCCTATACTCTCATCTTCGTAGTCGATTCACCAGAAGACCCCGCATATAAAGTGCTTAAGCAAATTCTAAACGAAAAATCCCATGTCCAAGTCGTGCTTACAAAACCGATTTTGGGATGCAGCGGAAAAATCGCAGCATTGCTCACCGGCTTAGAATCCAGCGGAGATGCAACGGTTTTGGTGTTTGCAGACAGCGACATGAAACCAGATAAAGACTGGCTTCAGAACCTCATCGTACCGCTTCAAGACGAATCAATCGGTGCGACGACCGGTTACCGATGGTATTTCCCGACGAACTGGAAAACATTGCTCATATCAACATGGAACATGGCACCCATGGTTTTCATGTTTTATCCAAACTATACGTTCGCATGGGGTGGATCCACCGCCATCAGAAAAAAAGTGTTCGACACCCTAGACATACAAACAAAATGGAGGACTGCTTTTTCTGATGATCTCGTCGTCACCACTACTGTAAAAAAAGCTGGATACACGATTTATCTGCAACCCCAATGCATCATGGAAAGCCCAGCAGAAAACAACATACGGAATTTCTTGCGCTGGGGAACCAGACAGTACACCTGGGTCCGCTGGTATTACCCGGTCTTCTGGATCGGCTCGTTCCTTGGATTCATCGGCGTGCAATGCGTCATTTTCATCGGCATCCTTTTACTTCTTTTAGGCACCTATGTGCCGGGTTTACTGATGAGCTCTATACTTCTTTTTGAAATACTCTACGGCTGGCTTGGCATCAGTACTCTACAAAAAACCATGATCTACCCAAAAGAACGATATCGGTCAAAGATAGGATACGCTCTAATGACGCCGCTGGTGTTTTTCTTAATAGCACAAAATGTGGCGGCATCTTCGCTGAAGCGAGAGATACAATGGGCAGGACGAACCTACCATAAACCAAAAAAATAGCATAGATTCAACCATATACTCTTGGGAAAATTTTTAAATTAAATATTCATGTGAGGTCTTCATGCATACGAAAAGAATCACTACCATAGTTCTCCTGTTTATTGGTTTTTCACTTTTCTTTTCAACTCTAGGGTTGGCAGCACAAGAAGAACAACTCTTAAAAGATAAGCCCACGATCAACGTTGGAATCTATGTCATCTCCATAGGGAACTTTGAGTTTACCAAAGGAACATATGTGCTTGATTTTTATCTGATGTTCCAGTGGGAGGACCAAAACATCTCCCCGGTGAATTTTGAATTCATGAATGGCCGGGCAACCTCAAAAGAAAAAATCTATGAGGCACAAACAAACAACACATCAGAAGTCTGGTACCGTGTTCAAGCAAGCCTGTTCATCAACCCAGATTTCCATAGTTATCCCTTTGATTCCCAAGCGTTGAAGATCATCCTGGAGGATTCAAAATATAACATCTCCACCGTGACCTACGCACCGATGGAAGACATCCTCGGGATTGACGAGCAGTTCCGCTCCGCAGGCTGGATTATCCAATCATCGAACATGAGTGTCGCTGAGCATGCATACCCCTGGGGAGAAGAATACTCCCAACTCACTTACACGATTATCCTGGAACGAGACGCCGGGTTAACCGCAGCAAAACTGTTGCTTCCACCGATCATCTTCTGCATTGTCTCGGGGCTTTCGTTCTTCTTTAAAGCAGATAAAATCACCCATCGACTCGGTCTAGGAACCAGCATGCTGATCTCTGCAGTGATGTTCCACCTCAGCCAAACCTCAGCTCTTCCTCCGCTCCCCTCGTTGATTCTTATTGATAAAATCATGATAGCAGTTTATGCGTTCCTCGCTTCCTCCCTCTTTGCGACGACACTCATCTATGTCGATGATGAATACTGGAAAGACGTGGATTACACCAGAATCGTAAATCGGGCGGGTGGTGCTCTGACAGTTATTCTGCCATTCCTGATCTTTGGATTGCTCTATTTCTTTTAGCAAGAGTCTGCTCGCATGAAAAATAAGCAGAAACGTAAAAACAACACGCTGGAAAAATCCATATAGGCATCCTCGATTTTATCCGAATAATAAGTGTTTGTAATACTCTGAACCACCGGTCTTGAGTATCTCCAGGATTATTTTTTCAGTTGAGGAACCAACACCTTTGATGGTCTGTAACTTGCCAGTCATTTCCGATAATGGTCTTTCAAGCTGTGAAATCGAATAGGCAGCGTACCCAAACGGTGATTTCTTCCCCTCCAGCTTCACCAGGTAATCGAGATGCTCCAATATCACCACCACGACATCGTTCTCGCTCAGCAAGCCAGCATACAGCTCCGGGGGGATCCGCTTTGGTATCTTGTAGCTCTTCATGAGGATATTGAACATCTGATGAAGTGAACCATAATACTCAGGGATTGCCTCACCCCATTTGCTTCCCCGGTAGATCATCTGATAGTTCTGGACAAGGCTAGGGTACTGTCGTTGAAGGGTATCGAAGAAATATTGTTTTTGCCTGCCGTCCTTTAACGTCATCCCACCAAAGATGATGAAATTGACGCCAACATTCCGTGCATCCTGAATTGTTTTTTCCAGGATATCCTTTGTATCTGTGATAAAAGGGATGACAGGTAGCAGGAACATTCCGCAGGCGATACCTTTTTCTTTAAACTGTGAAATTATTTCGAGTCGTTCAGCGGGCGGCGGAACACCTGGTTCGAAGACCCTGCTAATTTGTTCATTGGTCGAAGAAAAGCTGAAACTCACGATCGCTTTGCTTGCTTCATTTATCTTTGTTAGGATATCTATATCTCGTTTCACTAGCGTTGACTTGGTGAGAATATGAACAGGGAGCTTTTTTTCAAAAAGAAGCTCAAGAGTTTTTCGCGTCAACTGATACTTCTGCTCAAGTGGTTGATAGCTATCGCCGACACCACCACCGACAATGATATACCCGCGTTTGAACGGGGTATGTTTTCGCTTCGGATCTAACTCCCGGCGTAACACATCCACGGCGTTGACTTTCACGGCAACATCGCAGCCAAACTCACCTTCGACATAGTATCCTTCTGCTCGCCCATCGCAATACACACAATTATGCGTACAGCCTCGGTATAGATTCATTCCATATCTTGAAAGGAACCATGAATCGATTTTCTTATGTTTCCTCAGAATCGACTTTGCCTCAATTTCTGTAACGACCAAAGACTTCACCGCCCAACATGCGCATAATATGTTTTATGCATGCTTCATCATCGCTTGTCTGAGCTTTGTGATCCGATCCCGTAATGCTATTGCTTTTTCAAAATCAAGATCATCCGCAGCCTTTCGCATCTCCAGGTCCAGATTTACAAGAATAGCTGGGATGTCTTTGCGGGGGATATGCTTCGTATCAGTGATCTCCACAATTTTTTCTTTGATAGGTTTGATGATCGTCGCAGGAATAATACCATGTTTTGTGTTATAATCCAGTTGCACGGTCCGTCTCCGGTTTGTCTCTGAAAGAGCTTTCTGAATCGAATCAGTCAGAACATCAGCGTACAGCACCACCTTTGAGTTCACATTGCGGGCAGCTCGACCGATGATCTGAATCAGGCTGCGCTCATCACGTAAGAACCCTTCCTTATCTGCATCAAGGACCCCAATGAACCCGACTTCCGGAATATCAATACCTTCCCTGAGTAGATTAATGCCGACCAGGACATCGAACTTCCCCAGACGGAGTTCACGGATTATCTCGGAGCGCTCCAGGGTATCGATCTCCGAGTGTAGATACCGGGTCTTTATCCCTTTCTCCGCAAGATACTCAGACAGCTCCTCAGCTAGCTTCTTTGTCAGGGTATTCACCAACACGCGATCACCTCGCTTAACCGTCGTCTGAATCTCACCGATCAGATCCCGGATCTGACCATCTATCTTCCTGACTTCCACAGGAGGATCGATCAGACCGGTCGGTCGGATAATCTGCTCAACTATCTGCTGTGATTTCCCCAGCTCATAAGCACCTGGCGTTGCCGAAACAAACACCACGGTGCGCATATACTGTTCAAACTCCTTGAACATCAACGGCCGATTATCATACGCACTTGGCAGACGAAACCCGTAATCGATCAACGCTTGCTTACGAGAAAAATCACCATGGTACATCCCATGGATCTGCGGGATGGTCCGATGGCTCTCATCGATGAACAGCAGAAAATCATCAGGAAAATAATCTAGGAGACAGTACGGTTTCTCTCCTGGTTTTCTGCCATCAAGATGCCGCGAGTAATTCTCAATACCTTTGCAAAACCCGGTCTCCTGAATCATCTCCAGGTCATACAACGTTCGCTGTTTCAGCCGATACGCCTCAAGGACAGATAGTTGAGGAAGACGTTCTTCCAGTTCTTGTTTAATCGATACGATCGCACGTTTCTGACTGCTTTCCGGGATCACGAAATGTTTCGCAGGGTAAATGAACAAATACGACAACACCTCAATGGTTTCACTGGTGTTCTTGTTCAGTTCCTTGATAGACTCAATGGTATCACCAAGCATCTCAATCCGATAGATGCTCTGATAATACCCCAGGATAAGATCGATGGTGTCTCCCTTCACCCGGAACCGCCCTGGCATGAGCTCCAGGTCATTTCGTTCATACTGGATGTCAAGGAGCCGCCGTAGCAGCTGAATTCGCGAAATTTGCTGTCCTTTTCGGATTTCAAAGCCTAGCCCTTGATACTCACGCGGGTTACCAACGTTATAGATACACGAGACAGAGGCGACAATAATCGTATCACGTCGTGAGAGAAGTGAAGCGGTCGCCGCAAGCCGCATCTGCTCAAGCTTCGGGTTCACATCCGCATCCTTCTCGATATAGAGGTCTTTCTGGGGCAGATACGACTCTGGTTGATAATAATCATAATAGGAGACGAAGTATTCCACGCGGTTCTCAGGGAAGAATTCTTTGAACTCACTGTACAGCTGCGCAGCAAGCGTCTTATTATGAGCAATCACAATCGCTGGGCGTTGCACCTGTTGAATGACTTGCGCCATCGTAAAAGTTTTGCCTGAACCAGTCACTCCGAGCAATGTCTGCGCTGAATATTTCTTATGAATACCATCGACTAATTGTTTGATCGCCTCAGGCTGCGACCCTTTCGGGGCAAAGCTGGTCTTTAAAGCAAACTCAGTCACGTTCTCAGCTCCTTTTTCCGTAACAGACGATTATACGCTATAGCGAAACGATGTGCCTCATCACGGATCTCTCTAACAAACAGCAGTGCTTTTTCTTTTTTCCCCAGATGGAGCGGCTGCGGTCGACCCGGAAGATAGATTTCCTCAAATTGTTTTGCTATGGAAATAATAGGGATTTTAAGACCGATGGATTCAAGTTCCTGGACCGCACCATTCAGCTGTCCGACTCCCCCGTCGATGATAATGAGCTGCGGGACTTCCGCATGCTCCTGTTGCAGCCTTGTGTAACGCCGCCGTACCACCTCAGCGATCGCTGCGACATCATCAATACCTTCCACGGTCCGTATACGAAACCTGCGGTAATTGGTTTTATCTGGTTTTCCATTGCGGAACTGCACCATTGAACCGACCATGGACGTCCCAGAAAGATGAGAGATATCAAAACATTCGATGACCGAGGGAGGCTCTTGGAGGTTCAGCTGTCTTTGCAGCTCTTCAACCTTTGATACATCCCCGAAGAAGGTGATTTCGATATTCTTACACACCAGGTCAAGGAGCTGTTTCTTTGCGGCTTTCTGCGGTACGACAATCCGAACTTTTTTCTTTCGTTTATGGCTCAGAAACGCGATAAGAGAATCAGGGAGCCTCTGCGGAACAATCACTTCAGATGGAATTGGGTTTTCTGAGTAATATTGCACGATGAATTCTTCAAAAAAATCAGGGGTGACACCAAAGACGAACTCGTTTTTTGTTGACAAAGCTCCTTGGTAGATATTAAACAACATGAGGTAGACGGTTTCATCCCTGACCAGGAAGTTAATGATATCCTCATCAAAGGAGTGCTGCCGCTGCATCTTCTGGCGTTCCTGAAGATGCTGTATCGCGGTCATTTGATTTCGAAGAACGAGAGCATTTTCGAAATCCAACTGCTGGGATTGCCTGCTCATCTCCTGTTTTAATTCTTTTAACAGCTCCGCTGATTTCCCTGAGAGAATAAAACGAGCATTTCTTATCTTATGGTCATACTCTTCCTTTGAGATGCCTCCGATGCAGGGGCCGGCGCAGAGCTGCAGATGAAAGCGAAGACAGGATTTCTTCGGTAATTTTCTACACGTCCGCAGCGCAAAGGTCCTAGTGAGAAACTGCAAGACATGGTCGCGCTCCAGGGCTGAAACAAACGGGCCGAAATATTTTCCATCCCCCTGTTTCTGTCGTGCGATACACAGCCGGGGAAATGCCTCATCGGTGAGGCGGATATACGCGTAGGTCTTCGCATCCTTAAGATTAATATTGTATTTCGGCTGATGCTTTTTAATCAGCGTGTTTTCCAGGATCAATGCCTCAACTTCAGTATCGGTTATAAAAAATTCAACGGAGTCAAAACTATTAATCAGACAACGAGTCTTCGGATCCAGGTCCTTTTTTTGAAAATAACTGCTCACGCGCTTTCGAAGGTTCTTTGCCTTGCCGACATAGATGATCTTTTTAGCGGCATCTCGAAAGAGATAGCATCCAGGGTTTGTAGGTAATGTTGCTACGTCAAACATACCTTCTTCTCACAAAACAATGGTCGAAGGATCTGCCCAGTGTAACTTTGTCTATTGCGCGCGACCTCCTCCGGTGTTCCAACCGCAACGATTTCTCCACCGAAATCACCACCCTCCGGGCCAAGATCGATGATATGATCCGCGCACTTGATCACTTCCATATTATGCTCGATGACCACTACGGTATTGCCCATATTCACCAGACTGTTGAGGACGTCGATGAGTTTCTTGACGTCATGGAAATGCAGCCCGGTCGTCGGCTCATCAAGCAGATACAACGTCCGTCCCGTGCTTTTCTTTGACAGCTCCCGTGTCAGTTTAATCCGTTGTGCCTCCCCACCAGACAGTGTCGTTGAGCTTTGACCTAGTTTAATGTAGTTCAGACCCACCTGCGAGAGCGTCTCCAGTTTCTTACGGATATACGGGATATTCTCAAAGTGGTCTAATGCCTCCTCGACACTCATGGCACACACCTCAGCAATCGATTTTCCCTTATACTGCACCTCAAGCGTCTCTTTATTGTATCGTTTTCCTTTGCATTCCTCACACTCGACATAGATATCAGGCAGGAAGTTCATCTCAATCTTTATGAGTCCATCACCTTGACATGCTTCGCATCGTCCCCCGCTCACATTAAAAGAAAACCGGCCTGCTTTATATCCCCGAAGCTTGGCCTCCGGCGTCTGAGCAAAGAGATTTCTTATCTCATCAAACACTTTCGTATAGGTCGCAGGATTACTCCGCGGGGTCTTTCCAATCGGACTTTGATCAATCACGATCACCTTGTCGATCTCAGAGTCAAACAGTATTTCCTCATGTTTCCCCGGCAGATCTCGTGAATCATGAAGCCGTCTCATCAACCCTTTATAGAGGATTTCGTAGACGAACGTTGATTTGCCACTCCCAGAAACCCCGGTGATAACCGTAAAGACACCGATGGGGATGTTTACGTCGATGTTCTTGAGGTTGTTTTCTTTGCAGCCTTTGACACGGATGTAACTTTCTGCGTATCGCCTGGTCTCAGGGATCTCGATAGAAAGTTTCCCTGATAGGTACTGACCAGTGAGCGAACGAGGATTTTGTTCGATCTGCCTAGGCGTTCCCTGTGCGATAATTTTACCCCCGTGAATACCAGCACCAGGGCCCATGTCGATGACATAGTCGGCATGACGTATGGTTTCCTCATCATGCTCCACAACAATGAGGGTATTGCCCAAATCACGTAACCGCTGCAGCGTCGAAATGAGTTTTTTGTTATCCCGCTGATGCAGCCCAACCGAAGGTTCATCGAGAATGTAGAGGACTCCTACAAGGTTTGACCCGATCTGTGTCGCAAGCCTTATCCTTTGTGCCTCACCACCGGAGAGCGTCCCTGCGTTTCGTGAGAGCGTCAGATAGTTCAACCCGACGTTGTCTAAAAATTTTAGCCGTGCGATGATTTCTTTTAAGATAAGATGCGCGATCTCCTCCTGTTTTTTTGTAAGTTTAATTGTTTCAAAGAACTGGAGAGACTGCTTAATGGACATATCGGTGAGATCGATTATTGATTTATGAGCGATTTTTACAGAGAGAATTTTTTGTTTTAATCGTTTTCCATTACACTTGGGACATGGGGAAATGCGCATGAACCGTTCCATGTCTTGTCTGCGGTACTCTGACTCGGTTTGTTTATAGAGCCGCTCCGACTGCGGGATGAGCCCTTCCCAGGCTCCAACATGCGAGTAGTGTGCATCACCGTTTTTCATGACCAGGTTAAAACGAATCGGTTCAGAAGACCCATGCATGATCGCATTATACTGCTTTTCAGTGAGGTCCTGTATCGGGGTGAAAATGTCAAACCCGTAATGTTTTGCGACCGCGCCAAGATAGTTGTTTCGCCAGCTGTCCCGAATGGTCTTATACAAGGCGATCGCCCCATCGGCGATGCTGAGCTCTTTATTCGGAATGATGAGATCGGGGTCAAACTCCATCTTTATACCAAGCCCATGACATGCTTCACAGGCACCAAACGGACTGTTAAAGGAGAACATACGTGGCTGAAGTTCCTCAAACACCATACCGCAGACCGGACAGGCCATTGTCGATGAGTAGATATGCTCCTTGTTGGAACTATCCAACACGATCAGAAGCCCTTCGGATTTCTTCAAGGCTTGTTCAACGGCTTCTGCAAGACGGGACGTATCCGTCGACTCGACCCGATCAATCACAACGTCAATGTCATGTTTCTTGTAGCGTTCAAGACTGATTCTCTCATCGGTCCGATAGATTGTCTTGTTCACCCGTATTTTGGTGTAGCCCTCCTTGTTTAAATCCTTGAATAGTTGCTCATAGGTTCCTTTTTTCTGACGGATGATCGGTGAGAGGACTAGGAGGGTCCCTTTCAGCTCAGCTGCGATCCGCCCTGATATTTTCTCAGGTGATTGCGACTCGATTTTGATGTCATGAGTAGGACAATACGGTGTTCCTATCCGTGCGAACAGCAACCGAAGGTAATCGTAAATCTCTGTTATCGTGCCGACCGTACTACGGGGGTTTTTACTGGTCGTCTTCTGCTCAATGGATATCGCAGGGGACAGTCCTTCTATGCTGTCGACATCCGGCTTGTTCATCAGTCCCAGGAACTGACGGGCGTAGGCCGAGAGTGATTCGACGTATCGGCGTTGCCCTTCAGCATACAGCGTATCAAACGCAAGCGTGGATTTTCCCGAGCCGGAAATCCCGGTGATGACAATGAGTTTATCTCTTGGTAGTTCCACGCTGATGTTTTTAAGGTTGTGCTCTCGTGCTCCTTTGATGATGATGTTTTTCATTGGAAATCCCCCTTGAAAACAGAAAGAATATATACAAATATATATACTTTCTAGTGACAATCGGTCATTATTTTATCTTGGCCAGCCCTCCAACAACTACAATCACATATTCAAGGTTTTCTAAGAGGTCACCGAAAGTATACAAATCGATGCCATCAAACAAGTGATTTTTCAAATTTCAAATCAGCACAAACAAAATTTTCCCGGTCAGATAACAGACGACCCTACCACCGATCAAACCAGGAAACAGCCACAGTCAAACCATAATGTGGAAAAAAAAACAGAAAAAAAAGAAAAAAGATTAACAACCGACCGCGGTCGTATTGTTACGTCCACCGATTACTTTTAGAATAACCAGGAGTATTGCTCCGATCACGATAATAGATCCCCATCGTAAAAGCTTTAGAAACAGGATAGCGAGCGTCAGGAGAATGAATGTTTGCGGGGATGGATCGTCCTTATACTTTGCTCGAATCGCTTCAACATACGCTGTCTGAATACTAAGAAGATTAGGTGATGTTGTAGCGGATTGTGCTACCTTTGCTTCTGCTGCAGCTACTGTCGGCAACATCATCATCAGGAATACAGCCAACAGACTACCTACAATTAAGTTTTTTCTCATTTTATAAGTCCTCCTCTTTTGTTATACACCTCTAGCATTTAAATGTTTTCTCTATAATATATGTGAAAACTCATTGTATTGACCATGTTTTTGAAGGGGAAAAATCCAACCGAAAACTTTTTTAGATAAGAACTGTAAAGACCCCAGGTAAGAGTTGTACAACAAGACGCTTTAAATTAAACAGACAAAACAGACCTCGAGGAGTGATAAAAAATGATGATTGTTGGTCAAGTATCAAGCCCCGAGGAAGCAACCGAAGTGGAATTCATCGCAAAATCCTTTGTCGTCGCAAACCGAGCAAAAGCTCTTGCACAGAGCCTGATTACGAAATAATGTTCACACACCGTAGAACATTTTCTACGGAGGACTCATGATGTCGGAATATGTCATAGATATCGATTCATTGACAAAAATCTACAAAACAGGAAAAACCGATTTCAAAGCATTAAACAATGTCAATTTGAAAATCCGGAAAGGCGATTTTGTTGCAATCATGGGTCCCTCAGGTTCAGGGAAAAGTACGCTGATGAATATTATCGGGTGCCTCGACCGCCCAACATCAGGAACAATCATAGTCGATGGAGAGAATATCTCCACTGTTAGTGATAATCAATTGGCTGAAATTCGGGGAAAAAAAATCGGGTTCATTTTTCAAAAATTCAATCTGATGCCAACCATGAGCGCGCTAAAAAACATCGCACTCCCCATGGTTTTTCTTGGAGGCACCAAAGCTGACCGGGACCGCCGTGCTGCTGATCTCCTGGCAAAAGTCGGGTTGACCAACTGGGCGACCCATCGTCCCTCTGAGTTGTCTGGTGGACAACAACAGCGGATAGCTATCGCACGAGCACTCAGCAATAACCCTTCGATCATTCTTGCTGATGAACCAACCGGGAACCTTGATACAAAAACCGGTGAGCAGATCATGGAATTACTAGTTGCATTAAACCAGGAAGGTAAAACCATCCTCCTCGTCACCCATGCAAACGCCTTGAAACGGTTTTCGAACCGGGTCATTAATATGCTTGACGGCGAAGTCAGTGAGGACACATGATCCGAGATATCTTAGTAATGGGCCTTGATACGATGAAGTCCTACAAGATACGGACGTTCCTCACACTCATCGGAGTCATCATCGGCGTTGCTTCGGTCATCATGGTGACGACCGCAGGAAACTCCGTGAGCAGTTTTATTGCAGAACAGTGGAATCTCTTTAACCCAACCGGGATGGTCATCGGGACAGGGACTGGTGGAGCGACACCACAGCTGTCGATACGATCCGTAGTGTTTACCACCAACGATGTCGAAAACATACAACACTTACCGTCGATAAAAATAGTTGCACCTCTTGGGATTGTTCCCCTTAACAAAATACTGAAACGTGATGGGTTCCTAAAATGGGAGTCCAGACCCGGAGAAGCAATGTACGCAAGCACTCCCGCGCTGCTGGAGATCCTGAACCTGGAGCTTTCTGAAGGGAAAATGTTTGAGGAAGGAAAAAATGAGGTAGTCATCAGCAAAAACGTCGCTGAGGTGTTCGGAAAAGACAAACCCTTGAAAATTGGTGACACGATTTACTTACGACGGGTCGATGGCAAAACCCTTGAAGCGAAGGTTGTCGGTATCCTCAAAGAAAGCTCGACTCTCAGTATGTTTAACACCCTATCAACCCCGGGAATCATCTGCCCAACAAAACCGTATTATTCAAGCTATTTCGGATCAAACGTCGGCACTCTCCTAAAACGCGTCGTTGCCTACACAGTCCTGCTTGCAGAAGCAACAGACACGAAACACGTGGAAGATGCGCAAAATCAAATTTTGAAATATCTTGATGGTACCGGATCTGACGCAAGTCAGTACAAAGACCAGAACTCCGATTTCGTGGTAATCACCCAGCAGTACATCTTGGTACGTATCGACCAAGTCATGAGCGTCATCAGGACCTATATCACTGCGATCGCGCTGATATCACTGCTCATCGGTGCGATAGGAATTGCTAATATCATGTTTGCGACAGTCACCGAACGAACCAGAGAGATCGGTACGATGATGGCGATAGGGGCGAAACGACGCGACATCCTGCAGCTCTTCCTCTACCAATCCATGATCATCGGGTTCATCGGTGGTCTGACCGGATGCATCCTTGGTGCAAGCGGAAGTTGGTTTGTGGTCGACCTCTTAAACAAAAACATACAGAACCTCGGGGGTGCATTCAGCGCAGGATCAATCAAATTAACCTATGCTCCAGAATGGTTCCTCATCGCCAGTATCGTTGGAATCCTGATCGGCATCGTTGCCGGGGTACTGCCTGCACGAAAAGCAGCCAAGATGGACCCAGTGGTCGCGCTCCGTTACGAATAACGGTATTATTACTGGTCCGATGGAGACTGGCTTTTCTCCATCTTCTGAATTTTTTCCAGCTCTTCTCGGATATGTCGCAACGCCTGTTCCTTATCAGGACCCAAACCGATTGCATCAGAGCTGATTTCATTGTGTTTCAACTGAACAAGCCACCGTTCCAATACCTGTTTTTGATCCATTGTTTCTCACCTCAACAGACACGATATCACAAGAGATGTATATTAAGCCATAGAATTACAGAGGAAAAAAAAGTTAAATACCGAAAAACAATATCGTACATGGAGGAATGAAGAATGTCATACTATTGGAAAAAAAACGACACTCTTTACCATTGGCATCTTCAATGTACATCAGTCCCGGTGTATGTCCGAACCGACCCAGAGTGGGAAATCAGTGAACAACGACCGACCGACAAAGAGCGCTGCAAAGAATGTCGCGAAAAAGACATCGCACTGAAAGTAAAAGATAAATATTAAGAAATATACAGGGGTGGGCGATCATCAGTCTTCTGATGGTTTCTGTAAAGGCAGACCCAGCATGATCCTTTTTAGCTTTTTCTTTGTATGATAATCATAGACGACGTCTATGCGTCTCCCTGTAAAGGGGTTGTATCCGGTCCAGTACATACATGATGAAATACTCATCGGGGTCGGGGTGAACAACTGGAACTGCTCGATGTTCTCCAGATGTCTTTTTTTGATGATGTCGCGCAAGTATAACACCTCGCTTAGGGTATCACCAGGGTGACCGATCATAAAATAGTACCGCAATCCTTGTTTTTTCCGCTCATTAATCGCCGTAAAATACGAAAGAAACTCATCAAACCTGACGTTATCCTTCCCCATCAGACCAACGACTTTGTTTGAGAAATGCTCTGGTGCGATCTTCAGACATCCTGAGATATGATGGTCTGAGATTTCTTTGATGTATTCTCTGCTCTCCAACGCCAGGTCGTAACGGATGCCGCTGCGGATAAAAATCTTTTTCACCCCTTTAATCTGCCTTGCTTTCCGTAACAACGAAATGAGACGTCGATGGGTTTTATCCAACTGAGGACAGAGGATGCAGGATCCTTCACAGGGGGCGGTCGTCGTTTCAGGACGAGTGCATTCCATCGCATACATATTCGAAGACGGACCGACAAAATCATCGACATATCCTTTAAAATCAGGATGCTGTGTCAACTTTCTGATTTCCTCAAGGATACTTCCCTCGGACCGTGAGATAATACTGTCTCCTTGATGTAGCGAAAGCGAGCAAAAATTACAAGCCCCGACACATCCACGATGAATCACCACAGAAAATTTCCCCATCCTTAACAAGGATCTCGGATGCAATCTCCTTGAATAGTTCAATGAATAGATCCAATCCAGATCTCTGGTGGTATAGGTCGGGTATCGATACTGAAGGACGTAGCTGTTCGTGTACTCCTGCGCAAGGTTCTTTGCATTGGAAAAACCCATCTGCATGTCGCAGAACTTTTTTTTATCAATGATTACTTCCTTAAAAGAAGGTAAGAGTTCAAACGACGCATCAAGTTCTTTACTCAGGATACATGTTCCCGCGATTCCTCGCAGCTCCACTCCATCCTTCAGTCGCTGCGCAATTTCGATAATCTGCTTTTCCCCGTTCCCATAGACCAGAATGTTAGCCCGGGAATCAAGAAGGATGCTGCGTCGTACATTATTATCCCAATAATCATAATGAGCGAAGCGTCGCAGGGAAGCTTCAATGCCACCGATGACGATCACACTTGATTTAAAGTACTGCCGAAGCTTGTTACAATAAAAGATCACGGCACGGTCCGGTATTTTCGTGGCATCGCTGTATTTATCCTCGATTCTTTTATGTTTTAACGGCGTATAGTTATGGACCATGCTGTCAATCGAGCCAGAGGTGACCCCGAAACACAGACGAGGCGCCCCTAACTTTAGGTAGTGCTCCATGGTCTCGGGTTTCTCAATCACACCGACACGATATCCTTTTGCATCGAGAACCTTGGCGATAACACCTACGGGTGAGAGTGGATGATCATCGTAATATTCCCCGGTAATAAGAATGATATCTAGATCAGTGCCCGTCTTCGTAATCATATTTCTACAACCTATAGAATGCTGCTATATAAATATTCAACAGTGACGATTGCACCGGAAAGGTTCATTAATCTGCTGCTTTTTCCGTTGCCGATGACAGACATCCTTGTGACCAACGATGACGGGTACAAATCCGCAGGGTTCGTAGCACTAGTAAAAGAGCTTGCAAAAAAATATTCGGTGACCGCAGTTGTCCCTGACCGGGGACGAAGTTGGATCGGAAAGGCTATCACCACCAAAAAGGAACTGAAACTCAGAAGAATAACCTATGATGACGTTGACATGTTCCTGCTCAACGGGACCCCCGCAGATTGTGTACAAATTGGGCTCTACGATGCTGTCGATACACGACCAAAAATGGTACTCTCCGGGATAAACATCGGACTGAACATCGGACAGGCCAGAACGCTTAGTTCCGGAACGATTGGGGCAGCAATTGAAGGATCAATCGATGGGGTCAGGTCCATCGCTACCTCACTGTCAATCCCTATGAATATTAGGGATAAAAAAACCGATTTTTATACCCCCGAAAGTAACCAGCTCTTTGAAAACGCAGCAAAAATCACGACAAAGGTCACCACCATTCTCATGGATAAAGCATTCGTCGGCGTCGATCTTTTCTCCCTCAACATCCCTTTTCATGCGACAGTTGATACACCACTGGAGATCACCACACTTTTTAGAACACGATACGGCAGACTATTTCATAAAAAAGGAAGTAAATACCTTCATCAGACGCCTCCAATACAATTTAAAAACATGGATGAAGGATCCGACCTTAAAGCATTGAACGAAAACAAAATCTCACTGACACCGATGAACATCTCCTTTGTAGCGAACCATTCTCTAAAAAACGTAGAGACCGTCTTTCACCAGGAATGGTAATATCTACTGTTTATTACGCCACAAAAAAGAACGCAATAGCGATAATAGCATAGACGCTGATCAGTTGTGCTCCTTCTAACCAATTACATCTCCCGTCAGCAGAAAGATAGTTCACGATTAAGACCGCAAGCATGACGGCAAGGATCTCGAAAGGAGTAAAAACAAGGGTAAAACCAAAATTAAACACGGAACTGACCAACATCAGGATAGGGACGACGAACAGCGCTATCTGAATGGCGCTACTCAATCCTATCTCGATGGAGACATCAAGTTTGTTTTCAAGCGCGAAATGCACCGCGGTTGAATTCTCTGCGATGTTGGTGATGATCGCAATCACAACAATTCCGATGAAGGTCTGGGTAATCCCAATGGTGACCGCAGCAGTCTCTATAGCGCGGACGAGGAACTCAGATTCTATGGCAACAACAGCGACCGTGAGCAATAAAATGATGGCAGCAAGTCTTTTACTCATCGTCGGTCTTTCATGTGTTGCCTTCATCTCATCGCTTGCATCAAAAAGATCCCGATGGGTGCGTAAGGAGAAAAACAATCCAGCAAGATAAATCAATGTCATCACCACGGCAACCGCGGCACTGAGGACCTGTATATGGGGGCCATGCGGTTTGAGAAAATCATAGACACTGGGGATTGCAAGTCCAGCAACGACAATAATAAGCATTGTTGAAGAAACAGCAATGGTCTCATTATTGAACCGCTGGTTTTTATAGCGGAGGCCACCAGCAAAAATACTCAGACCGACCAAGAGTAAAATATTTCCAATGATACTCCCGATAATAGAAGCTTGTACGACTTGTATTAACCCCGCTCGAAGGGCAAAGATGGCGATAATCAATTCAATGGCATTTCCGAAGGTTGCAGAGAGCAAACCACTAACCGTTGGATTGCTTTGAAGAGAAATTTCCTTTGTTGTATAACCCATGATTCGTGCGAGTGGAACGATCGCCAGGATACAGGTGATAAATGTGAAGGTATCATTTTTCAAAACCACTGCAGAAAAAAGACTCAAAGGTACAAAAAGAAGAAACAGGTAAAAAACCTTCCCGATACGTAGTTTTTGAATGATCGTCTGCTTCAAAGGAGGTGAATAGTAACTTTTGACCAATTTTTTGCGTCCAACAATAAAAGGAATCATGCAATACCATATCACAACAAAGTATCTAAAATGTTTCGAAAGTGAAAAGTTAATGTATCTCCGTGAGATGTTGAAAATCGATGAAGTATGACATAATCCTGATACGATACGGCGAACTGTCACTGAAGAGCGCCTATGTACGAAAGTATTTCGAATCTATCCTTGTGAGAAATATAAAAAAAGCTCTCATAGCAGAAAATATCATACATGATATTAAAAAGGAACGAGGAAGGATCTATCTAGCAACAACGGAGATATCCAGGAGCATTGGGATATTGTCACGGATATTTGGTATCGTATCGTTTAGCCCAGCAGTGCAAACAACGTCAACAATGCAGGACATGTCAATCATCGCTCAAGAGCTAATGAAAAATATATTGACCGAGAAAAAAAGTTTTGCGATTCGAGCGACACGGGTTGGAACACATCCGTTCACAAGTCAGCAAGTCGCCGTGCGTATAGGCAACGATATTGTCAAGGCAACAGGCGCAAGCGTTGACTTAAGTAAACCTGATATCGAGCTTTTTATTGAAGTCCGAGATAAGAAATCGTTTCTCTTCACTGAAAAGATCCATGGAGTCGGAGGTCTTCCGCTGGGAACGCAGGGGACTATGATCGCCCTTATCGATGACCCAACGTCCTTGCTTGCCGCATGGTATCTCATGCGACGGGGATGTAACGTCATCATCGTGGATATGAAGAAGTCAGACGAAGAAGTCATTCGTTCATTTCTTGCTCATTGGTATGCAGATTCTGAGATCATCTGTATCGACCCGACGACTGAAGAGTTCTTCCACCGATTATTAGTCATTGCCTCTGAAAAAAAATGCGATGCATTGGTTACTGGTCATACGCTTGAGGAACCTGCTCGCTCACTAGAAGCAATCACGCTACTTAAAAAGAATAGTATCATCCCAATATTGAGCCCTCTCATCGCTATGACGCCTGAGGAAATCAGACAGCATTGTAAAAAAAGGGGAATACCTGTATGAATATCGTAATTTTTGGGGCGGGTGCTATCGGATCGCTCTTCGGTGCGCTTCTTTCAAAAAATAATTCGGTCGTGTTAGTTGGACGAGGACCGCATATCAGCTGCATTCAAGAAAATGGGTTGACCGTTAAAGGAAAAACTCGCCTTTCTGTAACGGTCCCCGCGGTAGAATCTACTAAGGACATCTCCTTCACACCAGACCTCATTCTTCTTACCGTTAAATCATATGATACCGAGACGGCAAGCAAACAAATACTGAATATAATACAAGATGAGACAATGGTCCTGTCCCTCCAAAATGGGTTAGACAACATCGAAAGGATAGAACAAATCATCGAAAAAAACCATATTCTCGCTGGTGTTTCCACGCATGGTACAATTTTTTCTAAACCTGGTGAAATCACGCATACAGGAAAGGGAAAAACTATCCTTGGAGAACTCGATGGTCATCAATCAAAGAGACTAGAAAGCATCGTGCACATCTTCAACGAAGCAGGAATTGACACACAAATGAGCGAGGATATCGTAAAGGAAATCTGGATAAAAGCAATCATTAACTCCAGCATCAACCCGCTCACCGCGTTTTTCGGCTGTAAAAACGGATATTTGCTTGATAACCCGCTCTTAGAAAAGATCGTCGAGTGTGTATGCATGGAATCAAGCTTGATTGCATCATCGGAAGGAATTACGCTGTCCCCATCTGAAATGATAGAGAAAACAAAAGAAGTCATCCGGGACACTGCACTGAATTATTCCTCCATGCTTCAAAGCATCCAACAAGGGAAAAAAACAGAGATTGATTCCATGAATGGAACGCTTGTGAGGATTGGGGTAGACCGTCACATCGATGCTCCATTAAACGAAATTCTTACTCAACTTATCACCTCCCTTGGTTCTTCCTGAAAAATTTGTTGAGGTGTTTTATCTCGAAATCACTTTCTCCGAGAAAAAACAATAAAGGCCCAATTTTGAATACCAATAACTTTATATAAATTGTAAACTATATTATTAATACCAATACTATATTACTCCATACCGGAGGCACACATTAATGTATCTTAGACATAAACAAAAAATAATGTTAGGAGTCTCGCTACTAGTTGTCGCCTGTTTAGTTGGTTCTGGGACCTATGTCTACCTCGAGTATTTATCAACAAAGAAAGTAACACCTGTTCAACAAGCTCCTCAAACTATCGATAATCGTATCAGTCCGCTAGAAAACCAAGGGGTCGTCCTTGAAATACTAAGAATCCGGGACAGAGGTCTTCTTGATAAATTAATGAAGCCTGGCAACTCTTGGAAAAATAAACCTTCGTTTTATTTCGTCACAAACATGGATGGATTGGAATATGTCAGTAAAGACGTCACCCAGCATGGCAGGACCACTGAAGTATTGTTTAATACATGGGATACCATGTTTCAGGAAAACAAAATTATGAAAGATGCGGAAGAAGAGCAAGAAAAATCAACAATCACGCTCACCATAATGGAACAAGTAAAATCCGGATTGTTAGGACGAAAAACTCAAAATATTCCGAGAGACTCCCTCACGGTCACTTACGATTATCGTACTGGCCGATGGTCTGGTTCTGACAATTTCAACGATAAAGATGGATACGGACACTTTCTCGGTGAAACCTTCGAGATATGGTTTAACGTCTATCAGATAGATTACGATGGCGATTTCATTCCGTATTGGACTGAGGTCAACATCCTCGGAACAGACCCAACGGTGGATGACTCAAAACTTGATCCTGATGGCGACGGCATACCAACTGCATGGGAATGGAAATGGGGATATGATCCGTTCACCTGGGATGATCATGCAAACCTAGACCCGGACATGGACGGTATCTCAAATCTTAATGAATATAAGCTGGAGAAATGGTTGGCTAACCCCTTCGTTCAAAATATTTATTACGAAGTCGACATCATGGGATCTGGCGGACTATTTGATCCCCCGCACTACTTTTTAGAAGAGAGTAAACAAGGCATCATTGAGCGATTCGCGCGGAACAACATCCAGGTCTTTTTTGATGATGGCTGGCCAGATAGCCCACCAAACGGCGGCGGACAAATGTTACCGCACATAGCTAAAATATCACAAGATTCCGGTATGATGCTGCAGTTTTACGATCATTATTTCCCCGATGAAAGAAAAGGAGTATTCCGCTATTTGGTCATCGGGCATGGCGGTGGTTTCCAACACCCCTCGAAAAACAATGTCTATGATACCACACAAATCGCGTACATATCAGCAAAATTCAAACCAAAACAACAAATATTTAACTTTGTCGTCATGGGTCTCGTCCCGACAGAAAGAGGTGTACGTATCTCCTTAGGATCGTTAATATTGCATGAGATGGCACATAGTTGTAGTGTCGACGCGGATAATTGTGCTTTTGGAGGAATCGATAACGTCAGCTATGGTATCTTCATCCTTCCAAATAAACAATACAAAGCAACATGGGGACAATATCATAGTGTGCTGAACTACATGTATACAAATGGTGTCAAAACCTTTGATTTATCTCATGGTGAAAATGGTCCACCATATGATCAAAACGACTGGGGACTAATGTTTTGTGGTTACTTTAAGTATAATGCCAATCTCATAGAAGAACCATACTATGAACCAAAAGGTGGGGAAACGCTCGTTAAAAATGAATGGCTGGTAACCGGTTATACCTATGACGCGAACCTGACCGCACAATATATGAAAAAAATCGGTGACTGGTCTCCGATTGATCCGATCAAAGTGAATTGGTCAGTGTATAAACTGATTGATAAAGAGAAAAACCCAAATTTCCCTGAGATACGAGTGTACGCTCAGCCAAGGATAAAAACGACACGACAATGGGTCCTTAATCAAAATGGTGCACTAGATTCTGAGGGAAACCTGAAGTTCTACTCGTTTGATGAGCTCTCCAAAGAAAAAACAAAAACAAGGTAACCTTTCGGAATCAGGGGAACACCTACCTCCTATTTTTTCTTTTATACATTGTTAGGAATACCTGTTTTTTAGAAAGCTCTAAATAACAATCTTTCCATCTGGACAGGAGCATCTGATGACCTATGAAGGTTTTTGTGACCAGAAAGATACCACAATCAGGACTGGATCTTTTAAAAAAGGAATTCACCCTGACGGTCAATCCCCATGACAGAGTCCTTACCAAAGAAGAACTCATCAAAGGAATCAAAGGAAAAGACGGCCTCCTCTGTCTTCTGACAGACCCTATCGATTCCGATGTAATCAACGCTGAGCCAAACCTGAAGATGATCGCCAGTTATGCTGTGGGGTACGATAATATCGACATCACTGCTGCAACCAAGCGAGGAATCCCGGTGAGCAACACCCCTGGTGTGCTAACCGAGACCACTGCTGAGCTCGCATGGGCGTTATTGTTTTCGGTTGCCCGGTGTATCGTCAAAGGAGATACATTCACCAGGAAAGGATCGTTCAAAGGATGGGCACCATTGCTGATGCTTGGACAGGACGTCACGAATAAAACGCTCGGCATCATTGGTACAGGACGTATCGGCACAGCATTTGCCCTGAAAAGCATCGGATTTCATATGAAAATACTCTATACCGATGAGCAGAGAAACAAAGAACTTGAGCAAATGCTCGGAGCAAAAAAAGTCCCTCTGTCACAATTGCTCAAAGAATCAGACTTCGCATCAATCCATGTCCCATTATCAAAAGCAACCTACCATCTCATCGACGAAAGAGAACTACGCATGATGAAAAAAACAGCGATCCTTATTAATACGGCACGCGGGCCAATCATCAATGAAAAAGCACTAATCAAAGCATTAAAAGAGCAGTGGATTTTCGGTGCTGGTCTTGATGTATATGAAAAAGAACCGGAGATTTCCAAAGAGCTGAAACACCTAGATAACGTCGTGCTACAACCACATACCGGATCAGGTACCATTGAGACGCGGACAAAAATGGCGCTCATGGCCGCAGAAAACATGATCAAAGGACTCAAAGGTCAAATTCCACCAAACTGCGTAAACACAGAGGTATTTCAAAAAAAGCTTACATCGTAAAAACCCAGACCTCAGGTTCCTTTGGCAGATCGTCTTTCTCAATGTCAATTTCATTTCCCACTTTGAGCAGTTTATACTTGTTTTTCTCTAAAAAAGAATCAATCCCAGCAATCGGGATGGACAACCCTTCGATTCGATAATGCATCGGGATAGCGATCCTTGGTTTTACTGCATTTATTACCTGCCATGCTTGCTCTGCGTCAATCGTATAGTTTCCACCAACCGGGATAAATAATATATCGACTTTTCCAATCTGCTGAATCGATTTTTCATCAAGCTGATGACCTAAATCACCAAGATGACAGAACGTGATGTCATCACAAGAAAATTTGTACAAAATCATGTTCCCACGTCGTTGACCATGAGCAGTATCATGGAATGCAGGGATGCCAATAATCTGGATGTTTCCGATGGTCCGTTTCCGCTCATCGGTAATTATCTTTGAATTTTCTTTTTCCACGGATTTAACGCTGTTGTGATCATAGTGATTGTGCGACACTAAAATAATGTCTGCTGCTACGCTTGGCGCAGGGATCCCAATCGATCTGCCATCATGCGGATCGGTCACGATCGTCACATCGTTGGTTATCTCAAAGCAGGAATGGCCATGCCACCGGATCTGAAGCATACTAAACTCCTCCCTCACATTTGGAATTGCTCGAATGGCCAACGAGGTATAAATACATTATGAAAAATTATGGACGTAATCGTCCAAGTTTAATATAATCGATAGTATGGCCATCGATGCACGCAAAAACAAATTCTTTGTTCACCGTATGCGCAAGACGGACAGCACGGCTGATCTCAGCCCATATGCTGGTGAATCCTTTCTCGACGACATGAATGAGGTACTCCGCATGGGTCTTATCCGGCTGCTTGGTATACGCCCGGAAATGCGCACCAAATTTAAACCCGGTTTTCACCAACAACCCTCTCTGTTTTAAATCCTTAAACACCATGAGCCTTTGAACAATGTCCGGTTGATGCTGCTGCATCAGCTGTATGCATTTCTCCTCAGTAAGATTCTTTCCATCCATGGTCTGAACCTCCAGGACATTTTTCTCAAGAAGATACAAGGCTTCGACAAACGAAAGCTGCAGCATTTCTCCAAAAGGTTTGCCAAAAAACTCTTTTTGAAGCAGCTGATCAGCGAGTTTTTTATCAAACACAATCAGACGATTTTTCAGTAAAATACACGAGCCTTTGGGATATTGTTGTTCTGAAATATCCCCAGTGAGGTTAACCCCTGACACATCATAATAGGTCAGGTCTCCTTCTTCGTCAACAAGGGCGAACCATAAGGTGTTGTTCTTCTTGGTGAATTGTTGTATCAGCTTTTTTGTCACTTCAATGTCAAGGATGTCTCGTTCGGAAAAGGCAGCGATAACACAGGAGGGGACAATCTTATTTTTCTCTTTGAACTTACTAAAGGAAACATGAGCATCATCATCGTTGAGGGTGATAGCATGGCCTCTAGATCGAAGATCTTTATACACAAGATATTTTGTTTCAAACTCAGGTATCTGTTGTACAGCTCGTTTGAGAAGGTGTGAAAAATTGATTTGTTTTCTATTTTGGAATAATATCATTTTTCCTTCGTCAAGTAAAAATACACCCTCAAGCAGATTGAGCTGCAGGGTATTGTTCGACAGCAGCGTTCCAATATGACTTTTATTGAACAGTCTTCCAATGTCACTTGCTTTTTTTATTTCGATGTGGTTGTCGATGAGCTCTCCACAGATATCCATAAAACGATGTAAAGGAGGATGCCTTATTTCTGTTTTTTGTAGAAAATTTAGTTAATCTCGTAGTACACCCCATAACAGCCTGTATTATTGTGGGTTTGTACACCATAAAAAGTAAAGTGTAACGTTTTTATCTCGTCCCTCTGCAGATATGCTGTTTGACTCAAGTTATAAAAATACTCCTCTCCGCAGTCTGTATAATTCCCTGTACCTTGATATAAATGAACCTGAAGAGTTCCTAATCCTGACTCACCGGTATTCATTTTTGTAACATTCACCCAGACTGTACCCGTATTATATTGATACGGTACCGTTGCGAAATCATCAGATGTTTCTGTATTGGTTATTTCAAAGGAAGTATTTCGTGATGTTTGAACTCTCGTCAACACTATATACGTTGGGTGTCCTAAATTATCTCCGTCCACCGATAATGTTAACGCCATATCATTGACTGAAAATTCATAGAAATAATCCACCTTAAGATCAAAAAGGGAGATCAGAGCATCTTTTAGGCTGTATGAGGTGAGATGTATCGTGCCATTAGAATCCGTCATTCCAAGGTTTAATGTGGGCTTGAATTCCCAGACGGGACTGTCTGGTATATTCGTCTCCTAGGTTCCATAAAATCGACTATATTCCTGTTCTCTAAGACGCTCTGTTTATTTTTTCTTCCTCATCACATCCACTCAGTCCAACGAGCATCAGAACTATTGTTATTCCAACTATAATCAATTGTTTTTTCATACTGCCTTTGCCGCTCCCAAGTTGTGATTTTGTAACAACTCAGTCTATAAAAAGATATGCGATGTAATTTTAATCACTTTTTCGTGATTTAATTGTTTCTCCCATTTTTTCGTAATTTCTCTTAAATCTGTCTTATCCTGGCTCTGCCTCTCTTGAGTTTCATCATTCAATAATGGAATCAAATAAACAGCATTCCTATTCTCTTTTTATTTAAATTTATTATAGAAGATTGATTTTAGGGGTAAATTAAGGAATTTGGAGTCAAATGCGAATTAAAGGGAAAAGCCGGTGTTTAGAAATTATTTATGTGTTATATGGAGAAAAAGATGAAAAAAATAATACATGTTAGACCTATTTTTTTTTGTAGTAATCCTCGATACTGCGTGGTGTGGAACTCTTGGTGAAAAACTGATCTTTTTGTTTCTTTTGGCTAAAGAGACCAGCGATGAGCAGTCCAAATCCAACCCCTGCAATCCCACCAATCAGGGCGAACAGGATAAAAAATCCAATGTAGCGACTAGGTCCAAAATTCCACGAAACTGTTGGTTTTATATCAGGGATTCCCACATACCGGGATGATTGCACACCGTAAGGAGTGGTGAATCGTAACGCGCCAGCGATTAAATCAGCGTCCTTATAATAGACAATCGCGGTATCAAGAGAGGATTCGTTTGCAAGACTCCGTCCGTACTCATAGTAGCTTACTGCAAGCACCGGCTCAATACCAAGGTTTCTGCTTTCAGTAATACTCGCACTAGCTCGTTCCCGGGCACGCTCAACCTTGTCATTAGTGACCCCATCGACAAGTTCCAAGGCAAGATTTGCTTTCACCAGCGATTCAAACGAACCAAACAACGCAGCAGCTGAATATCCGTTCTCATTTTCACTGCGAGCGGTCTCAAGAAGCGTCTTTGCATCATTAAGATAACTTGATGTTTTTCCCATTTCATTAATAATAATTTCAGAATATGCGATTGCTTGTGAAGCATCATCAAGATATTCTTCAGCAAGGGTGGTTATCACTGATTCGTTGATTTCCCCAGAATCATGAAAAGGAGCCGATATGTTCAGCCACCATTGCACGCTATCGGTTCGTTCCTGGGCATACGCAATTTTGTATAAGGCGGTGAGATAATCATTAGATCGGAAACTTGCATTTGCATCAACAAGGTAAGATGCCGCCTCATTAATCCTTTGTTGCGCAGCACCAACGCATTGTAACGTCACCATACCCTGTATCGGAGAATCCCTTGATATAATACTCCGGTTATTGTAGGATTGAGTTGTTTTATTTAAAAGGTACTGGACGAATTCTCCCTGGCTCTGAGAGGCGAAATACTGACAGGCATACGTGACAAAATGGGAATCAATTAGCGATTGAAATGACTTGCTTGTACTCGTATAGTACACCTCTTCATCATACCAGTGTGATGATTCAAGAAGTCTATCTGCAGCATTATTGAGAAAATCAGTCACTTGATTTCTAAAATAATCAGGATATCTGTTCGGTATCGTTGTGCTATTAAAAAGGTCGCTTGCATTTTGATGTGACTTTCTTGCCTCGTCCAACAGACTTGTCGCCAGTGGTTTCATCGCGATAATATAATCCTCAGTGGTGATCTTATCAGGGGATTCTTTCACAGGGAAGGTCCAGCCGGTGAAGTACAACAACGCGTCGTTGATATCTTCAACTTCGAATACCTGCATCCCATAATTATCCGAAGCGTACTGTGAAACATTGCGAGTAACTGGATAGGTGTTTTGCCAGGTAATGCCATTAATATCTTGATACTCAGTTATCATCTCAGTGTACGTCATCTGTCCTTTTGGGATCAAAAATCGCGATGCTCCAATACTGTGGGCTGCATCAATTTTATAAGGAATTCCTCCGATAGGGCCAATACTTCCGTCAGGGTTGATCATCCCAGTCATTACGGTATTGTTATCTAGTGCCCAATTTTCCAGAAGAGAAATCACTGCGACGGTCATAATTGCTCCTGCGGAAGGTCCGCCGATCATCGGGGATGTCGTTCGAACGACAAAGAAAAAATCACAATTACGTGGTTCCAGGTGCGGGCGCGTATCAGCGATCACCAACGCACTGGCAACCTTTACAGCAAGACGAGCAGAACCCTGCATATCGACATCGGTAAGCGGTAAGGTATCGACAAACACCCGTCCGCTTCCATTTCCTTGAACGGTGACAGTGATCGTCGAAATCACCCCGACATACTCTGTTCCAATCTGAGAAACCGCTGGTGCATAGACCGTGACGTTCCGATAGTCCAGCGAAACATCTCCCTCTGAAATCTTCCCAGCAGAGAGCCCGACAGATATGGGGAAACAAGAGGAACAGAGAAGACCGATGCCCAATACCATCAACAACAGTTGGTGCTTCATAACCCTACCCCACAGCAATTCGGGTTAAATATTCTTTCATATAGAAATAGATTGCTGTGCGATACTTGTATAATCAATAGAGATGATCTGTTCGACTACTTTATAAACAGCTCAGGTTTCTTAGATGAATCACCTCCCCGATATTTTTAAGTAGGTTCACAGGTTACCATTTCTCGTTTAAACCATCCACTCAACAGTGACAAAAGAAACCTGTTGGGAACCGGAGGGACCTAGATATGGTACAATTACATGAAATGATTCTACGAGACGGACATCAATCGTTACTTGCTACGAGAATGCGAACCGAAGATATGCTACCTATTGCAGAAAAACTTGACGAGATAGGGTTTTTCTCACTAGAAGTCTGGGGTGGCGCAACCTACGATGTTTGCATCAGGTATCTGAACCAAGACCCATGGGATCGATTAAAACAACTGAAAAAAGCAATGCCAAACACACCTCTGCAGATGCTGGAGCGGGCGATGAACATTGTTGCATACTGGAACTTCCCTGATGATGTCGTGAAAAAATTCATCTTCCTTGCAAAAAAGAACGGATGTGATTATTTCCGTATCTTTGATGCGTTAAATGATCTGCGCAACATGAAAGTCCCGATGCAGGCAGTCAAAGAAAACGGCGGTCACGTCCAAGCCTGCCTGAGTTATACGATTTCGCCAATTCATACCGTTGATTATTTTGTCGATAAATTCATCGAACTAAAGAAAATGGGTGCTGACTCGGTCTGCATCAAAGACATGGCAGGGATGATTTCCCCGAAACGGGCGTATGATATCATCAAAGGAACCAAAGACGCTGGGGTCAGTCTGCCGATGGATCTCCACTCTCATTATACGAGCGGGATGACCGGGATGGCGTACCAACGGGCTGTTGAGGCTGGTGCCGACATCCTCGACACGTCGATATCTCCGATCTCAGGGGGGACAGCTGCCCCTGCAACCGAAAGTGTGGTTGCTGCGTTACAAGGAACAGAATGGGATACGCATTACGATTTAGAGCTCCTTATCGAGTGTCGGACGTATTTCCTTAAAGTCTGGGAGAAATATCGACATCTCCATCGGTTCGATGCGCTAAAGGTCGATCCTAGTGTCACGCTGCATCAGGTCCCTGGTGGGATGCTCTCCAACCTCATCTTTCAACTAGAGGAGCAAGGCGCTCGTGATAAATACCGACAGATCCTCGATGAAACCGCAAAGGTGAGAGAAGAACTTGGGTTTCCACCACTTGTCACCCCAACCAGCCAAGTCGTCGGAGTTCAGGCGGTCATGAACGTTCTGCATGGACGATACAAAGTCATTCCAAAAGAGACCAAAGATTACTGCCGCGGCATGTACGGGAAACCCCCTGCAGAGATAAAACCAGAGGTCATGAAGAAGGTTCTCGGACCGAAATGGAGAGAAGAAGTCATTGAATGTCGACCCTCAGATTTGCTAGAACCGCTCTGGGACCAAAAGAAGAAAGAATTAAAGGAAATCGACGGCGGATCACTCATCAAGAAAGAAGAAGACATCATGACCTACATCCTCTATCCGCAGGTCGGTCTCAAATTCCTGAAAGGTCAAGCGGTCGCTGAGTTCACCTCAGATATCCTACCGCTGCCTCTCGATCACCAATTTACACGAGCAATGGTTAAACAATCGTTCCCTGAAGTAAAACAACTCTGGCTTGAGACGCAGCCCCCAGAAAAACGAGGAGGACCCGTGCAGATCCCCACTGAGTTCCAAGTCGAAGTCGATGGAGAACCTTTTGAGGTCAAGGTGATCCCCTCCGGTGGATATCTTGTTGCAGGCGCAGGAGGTGCTGCCTCGCAGGAAAAACCAAAGGACATCGAAGGTGGCATCAAATCGAACATGCAAGGAACCATCCTAAAAGTAAAAGTCAAGAAAGGTGACAAGGTCAAAAAAGGTGATGTCATCGCAACCATTGAGGCAATGAAGATGGAACAAGAGATTAAATGCGAATCTGAAGGGGAAGTCAAAGAAATCTTCGTCAAAGAAGGAGCTCCGGTGTGCAGCGGAGATCTATTGATGCAGATTCTATAAAAAAGGTGATGTATCATGCTCAATAAAGTACTCATTGCAAACCGCGGTGAAATCGCGATACGCATCATGCGGGCATGCAAAGAGTTCGGGATTACGACCGTCGCGGTGTACTCGGATGCCGATCAACATGCCTTATTTGTGAAATATGCTGACGAGAAATATAACATCGGGCCTGGTCCAGCAAGTCAAAGTTATCTGAACAAACAGAAAATCATCGATGTCGCATTGAAATCCAGTGCCGAAGGGATTCACCCCGGATACGGATTTATGGCAGAGAACTCAGAGTTTGCGGAAATGTGTAAAAAAAACAAAATCGAGTTTATCGGCCCTCCTGTTTCTGCAATGAAGCTCATGGGATCAAAAATCGAATCAAAGAAATCCATGATCAAAGCAGGTGTCATGGTCGTCCCTGGAGTAACCGAAGCAATCGCCGACCATGAACGGGCCAAAGATATCGCCCATGATATCGGCTATCCAGTCATGTTGAAAGCCTCTGCTGGCGGTGGAGGAATAGGGATTCAGCAGGTAGATGACGAGCAGGGGATGGAAAAAGCACTCCTCACGGTTCGACAACTGGCCAAGAACTCGTTTGGTGACGACGCTGTCTTTATTGAAAAATTCATCGAAAACCCCCGTCATATCGAATTCCAGGTGATTGGCGACAAAAAGGGTCATTTGATTCATTGTTTTGAACGTGAATGCAGTGTGCAACGGCGGCATCAGAAACTGATAGAGGAGACGCCGTCCTGTGCGTTGACACCTGAGCTCCGTAAAGAAATCGGTGGACAGGCGGTGCTAGCTGCAAAAACCGCTGGTTACTACAATGCAGGGACCTGTGAGTTCATGTTTAAAGACGGAAAATATTACTTCCTTGAGATGAACA
>DQIQ01000091.1 GCA_003942085.1 Thermoplasmata archaeon
TGGCGGGGAGCTCATATTGCGTGAGTTACTGCAGGTCGCTGATGTTGATTTTATTGCCCGGGCACCGCAGACTCGAGAGGTTGAGGAAATCCCACAGAAACTCATCATGAAGTCATTGAAGAACAAGATTCCTCGTGAGCAGTACATGGATATGTACAATATTAAGATCGAGGGAAAGAACGGGGAAGAAAAGCGTCAGGAGAACGGTGATAAACAACCGCAGAAGATGAAAAAAGAATTCTTCTCAAAGAAAAAAGAGCAGCAACAGCAGCAGCCGCAACGCAAGGAAGATGAGGAGCGACCGGACGTCGTCGAAGAACCGATTATTACTACAGAGAAGCAAAAGACCTACGAGACCATCCTGAATGAAATCTCTGGTTCACTGAAGGCAGTGTTGTTAGATGCGAACGGCAAAGAGATCCGGACTATCCCGGTCCGTGAGCTCACCGATGAGATCAAGAAAGGCGATAATGTTTCTGCAGTAGTTTTTGATGGTATTGTCACCCAGCGACTGTTGGATATCGCGAACAATAAGAACGTTCGGGAAATTGTTGGTATCAAACTAGGCAACGTCGTCAAGATGCCCAAAGCAGTCAAAGTGTTGACAAAAAATGACTTTCAATGATTTTATAACATACAAAACAAGTTAACATTCGTGTGAGTGCTAAGCAGTTGCATACGAAGCAACCGTGAAAAAATATAAAAAGTCTTTATAGTATTCTTGGCACAGGAAAGGCAGTAACGATGCAGAAAGACGAACTTATACAACTCCACACGTTTTTGTATCAGATGCGTAGTCAGCTTGAACAAATCTGTGAACATAATGGATGTAACCACAGTGATTATGAGAAACTCGAGATTACACCGTATCAGATACACAAGTCAAAACGGGAACATAAGCTTGCGGTGTTTACCTTAAGTAAGGACATCGCAGGGATACTTTCTACGAACAATGGTGATCCTGGGTTGGAGAAGATTGCGAATCGTCTGGATCAAATGGCTAACCGATTCATGACTGAGAAAGAAAAAGCGGATCATCGGTCATAGTTCTTTACGCATACTGTATGCGTTTTCCCCGTTTTGATAGAACTGATGGAGAAGTCCTTGGTGGCTAAATCCTTGTTTTGTGTAAAACTTTACCGCGTCTTGGTTGGTGGTGCGGACTTCAAGGTCTATCACCGTGACATTTTGATTTTTCATCTCTAGGAGGAATTGCGTAAGGAGCGCTGAGCCGATGCCGTGTCGTCGATTTTTTTCGTCGACGGAGAGCATGAGGATCCGTGCGGTAGTTGGTGTCGTTTTAATGCCGATGAGAAAACCGATGATTGTGGTATCATTGAGGGCGATGAGAAAACCTTCAGGGAATGATTCGTAGAATTGGCTGAAGATCGACGGGTTGTATCGTTCAGGTAAGGTGTCAAAAGCAAGGGCGATCACCGGGAAAATATCGTTGGGTTGTACGCGTCTGATTTTCAGCACAAACGGTGAACAGAACTATGGGTATAAAGGGTTAGCGGTATGTTTAATAATGTTTTGGAAATATGGGTCGGTGCGAGGTGTTTATTATCAGTATCGATGATGTCAGAGTGACCCGAATTATCTTTGAGCGTTTTTCTAAAGAATTCAGTGATAGCTTTGATGTGGATGTCGCTATCGCTGGCGCTGGTCCAGCAGGGTTGACCGCTGCGAAATATTTAGCGCTCGCTGGAAAAAAGACCATCTTATTTGAGCGGAAGCTTTCTGTGGGCGGTGGCATGTGGGGTGGGGGGATGACGTTCCCGGTCATCGTCGTGCAAAAAGAATCCAAGCGTATTTTAGAGGATGTTGGCGTGCGGGTGAACGACGAGGGAGATGGGTATTACAGTGCTGATTCAATCGAGGTTACGACGAAGCTTTGTTCAGCGGCAATCGATGCGGGTGTGCGGATATTTAATACGATTTCTGTCGAGGATGTGCTGGTGAACAAAAAGAAGGTCAACGGGTTCGTCATTAATTGGAGCGCAGTCGAGATCGCTGGTCTGCATGTGGATCCCCTGTCGATTCGTGCGCAATACTGTATCGATGCGACCGGTCATGCTGCCGAGGTCTGTCAGATTGTGAGGCGGAAGGTCGGGGCTCTAAATACACCCAGTGGTGATCTGGAAAAGGAACGGTCCATGTGCGCTGAGATAGGAGAGCGAACTGTAGTAGAAAACACCAAAGAAGTGTACCCTGGTCTTTTTGTTGCCGGGATGGGTGCAAATGCCGTGTATGGTGCGCCACGTATGGGTCCGATCTTTGGCGGGATGCTTCTGTCTGGTGAGAAAGCAGCGAAACTGATCCTAAAAAAACTCAAATAATCACCGATGGGTCAACACTGTTTTGTGTTTTTTCTTTTCTTTTGGTTAAGGTGTTGTGCTACCGAAGCTCAGGCATGCTGGTATTATAAAAATTTTATTGCAAAAGAATTAAAAAGATAAATGTATATATGTTCTCATATCAAATATAATTAAGTCGGGAGGTAAAAAATGAATCGAAAAAATTTTAGTAGAAACGACAGTGGGGATGTATTAGGCATCCCGATGTATCTGATCATAATCATGATTGTTGCTGTCGCTGTGATCGCAGCAGTCGTCTTTATGATCCCGAAAGGAACTCGAACAATGAACGCCCAGGTGACCGGCAATGCGCTTCTCGCAGAAAGTCCGGGTACTGATGGTGGAGGATCGTTTACGTTTTCGAAGACCTACACGATCTGGGTGAAGGTAGCTTCGAATGATCAGCGGGCCGATCCGATTTCAGGTGCCACGGTGACACTGGTTGGTGCTGGGGATGCTGGTCAAGGAAAAACCCTGGATAATGGTTCTGCGAAAATCACCGGATTCAAACCTATCCTGGATGCGAACGTCAACGAGGCGTATCTGACACTGACCGTGAAGGCGACTGGGTATGAGGATTTTATTGATACCAAAGCTGTCAGTGTGATACGGTTAAGCTAGGGTTTTTCAGAAAAGTTCTCGGTAGAGAATCGATAGTTCAATACAGTACCGTAGAAAAAATTAGAGGTAGTGGGGGAAAAACAATGTTAGTGAGGAAACGAAAGGAGAATTTACTAAAGAAAAAAGGAATAGCTGAAGGATCTGATTCAGAGGAAAATCTACAGACGTTACGCAGCTGGATCCGGAAGATTGAGCAAACAACGTCAAGCGTGAGCTCCCGGTTATCTGCCGTTGAGAAACGATTATCCGGGGGAATGTCTGAACCTGATGCACGAAATCGTATCGGCATGGAAGGACCGGTTGAAACGCTTTTTACCAATGTAAAAAAGAAGAACGCTGGTCAGCTTGTACGCGTGCTTGATTCGGAACTTGCTCTCCTGCATAACGAAGCGGCAGCGCAGCAGCAGGAGACCTGTTGTCTCAAAGAGCAACTTGAGGTAATCGAGAAAAGGAGCACGACGATGGTTGCAGAGCTTCAGACGGTGCAGGCTTCCTTATCGGAGATAAAAACTGCAAGGGAACTGCAGGTGAATCGAACCGAACGATCTGAGCCGTTTGTGGTGCACTTGGGAGCACTAGAATTTCCCGTTGAATTTACCGGTATCATCGGTGGCCTGCTTGCTTTTGTCATTGC
Organism: Thermoplasmata archaeon; assembly: GCA_003942085.1. GTDB lineage: Archaea > Thermoplasmatota > E2 > DHVEG-1 > DHVEG-1 > SM1-50. Next base: position 3,613 of record DQIQ01000091.1, read on the forward strand.
CATTCTAGTTCTGGTCGATCAGAAAGCGGTCCTGCTCTCCCCGGTTTTTCTCTTCCTTGTCGGACTTCTGCTCATAGGATTTGCTTTGGTAAAGATGGTCCGGTCTCGCTCTAAAGCTCCACTATCTCCTATCTTTTCCCTGCCACTGAAAACATCATCAGCGCACATCGACCCGGTCCCCTGTGACCGAAAAGAAGGATAAGGATT
>DQIQ01000092.1 GCA_003942085.1 Thermoplasmata archaeon
AAGGTTTCATAATCCTTGGTCATTTCAGGGATCAAAAACATGTCTTCACGGTCTGAACCAAGGTCGTGAGCCCGTTTTTCAAAAACTACCTGTGTATCCCGGAAGCGGACGTTTTCTTCAACAAGGAATCCTTCAAGGTACTGGTTGATCCCAACGCGGACCCCTTTGGGGCGGGTGATGATACCAAAGACAGCCGGCTTGCCATAGCCTACATGCACCGTATCGGCGAGCATGTCAAGAATCGCAAGATCGTGCTCAACAATCATCACGGGACGACGCATGGCAAGGTCACGGATAAGTTTCGCTGCAGCAATTCTCTGGTAAATATCCAGAAACGGGGTAATTTCATCAAAGAAATAGAGGTCTGCATCACGGGCAAGGCATGCGGCGATCGCCACTCTCTGGAGTTCGCCTCCGCTCAGTGTGCGGATATCATGATCGAGAATCTCATCAAGTTTCAGTACCGGGAGGATCTCTTCAAGTTTATTGCGCTCATCAGTAGTCTTTAACAATGTCCTGACTGAGCCGGAAAAAACATTGGGAATAAAATCGATATATTGAGGTTTTGATGCAATTTTCACGCTCTTTTTTGAAACTGTCTGGAGATAATCAAAAAGCTCGGTACCTGCATAGCGTTTGAAGATCTCTTCCCAGGAAACTTCGAGATCAAAGTTACCGAGATTAGGGCGAATCTGCCCGGCCAGAATTTTGATTGCCGTACTCTTACCAATACCATTAGCCCCCAGGATACCCGTTACTTTTCCTTCAACCGGTATGGGAAGGCCATACAGGGCAAACCCGTTCCTGCCATAACGGTGCGTTGGGTGCTCAAGTTCTTCTGGCAGGCTTACGATATCAATCGCATCAAAGGGACACTTCTTGATGCAGATACCGCACCCGACACAAAGCTCTTCTGATATCAGGGCCTTGCCATCTTCACCGATGACAACGGTTTCATCACCGGTCCTCACCCTGGGGCAGTAGAGTATACATTCAGTGCCACACTTTTTTGCGTGGCACCGGTCTTTGTGAACAATTGCTATTCTCATCGTGGATCACAAAAGAGGAATAATCAGTTCAGGGCCGGCGGTAACGAGGTCAACAGGATCGTCCATGTCATGAACCAGAAGGCAAATGTCATGAAACCCTGGTAGAGCCAGTCTTTTCCACCCATTTTTGTGGAACCCATTCCAAGAAGGGTAAATATGTGCTTCTGGATTACGATACAGGCAAGCATCAGCATGAAGGCAAGAAGTCCCGAATCTTTTGAAAAGGATATGCTGATGTAATATGATAGTACTCCGACGAAAATTCCTAATATGCTTGCAATGAGCGTCCGCTTGATACGCGCAATATGCTCGGCTTGTTTATCTGCCCTGGTCTTCTCTTTTTTTGTCTGGGCAGGTTTTTCTTCGATTGTAACTTCACTCATCGCACTTCACCAGTAGTCTTATTTTTTGGTGTCCAAGCCATATGTAATTTGGTCTGGTACATTAAAGGAAATATTCAATAATTCACAATATTTTACTTTTACTGGATTATTGGATTATTTTGTTGTTTCTCAATAGTATTTGGAGAGTTAGGTTAATAAGCGTAATACCTTGATACCTGGACAAAACAAAGAAATTGTATTGGATATTTGAAAAGATTATTTTACTCGTTGGTTAATCTCGTCATAAAATTTTTTTTCCTTCCTTTTTTCTATAGAAATATATCGGTTCTTGTTTAAAAAAACCGGAATGGATCGAAAAGTTATAATAATAGATAAAATATATAATCAATTCGGAGCGGGAAATATACTCATAAAGGTGTTATTTGGCATTTCGGATGCGGGGTTGATTGAATTCTTGTATGAGAATCGTCACTAAATTATTTATCTTACTTTTTATTGGCGTCATCGCCGTGGTTCTGTTAAACGTATTGATAAATGCCAATGCAAAAAATTTCCTGATAAAAGCCGATGACCCTAAGGATCTATCATCTGTATCAGCAAGTCCGACCCTTCTTGCCCCGATTCAGGAACCGGACGCAGGTACGGTATCTGGCCAGAACTACAATTGTGTAATATACTTATTAGGGCTTATCGGGCTTATCGGGATTATGGCCATCGGTATCAATTACGTGAAGCGGGACCGATAGTAACCCAGGAAGGCAAATCCTGTTTGTTATGATAGATCACTCCCACCATTTCGCATCCATTTCCATCGCTTTTTTCTATCATGATTCTTTAATCAATCACTATGAGCAATCATTTCATGGCTTGAATCAATCCTTCGCCTGCTCTTGATTACAATTTTTTTTCATTTTTTAGGTTATGAATTAATTAATTGAACCATCAATGATCTGGTACAAAATGGCATCTGAACAGGGAATGAGCGGTATCGACGTTAAAGCGATGACATCAGAGCTGTGTGCAAAGTTACCGCTCTGGATCGACAAGGTATACCAGTTTGACTCCCGAACCCTGGGCATCCGGCTCAACGGCGAAAATAAGGCACGATACCAGATGATTGTTGAATCGGGAAGAAGGGCACACCTGGTAAAAGACATGCCTGAACCGCCAAAAAACCCACCCCAGTTTGCCATGTTCCTGCGTAAATATCTGTCCGGTGGCAAGGTACTGGCAATCCGCCAGCATGGGCTTGAACGTATCCTGATTTTTGATATTGGTAAAGGTGACCTGATCTACCGGCTGATCATCGAACTTTTTGATGAAGGTAATGTCATCCTGACCACTGAAGATTACACGATTATAAAACCCCTCAGGCACCACCGTTTCAAGGACCGTGAGATTGTTCCAAAGGCAATCTATATGCTGGGGCTTGTCGATCCGACATCTTCTCCCGATGCGCTTGCTGCCCTGCTTAAAAATGATGACCGTGATCTCGTTCGTTCTCTTGCGATAGGTTGCATGCTTGGTGGCGTATATGCAGAATATATATGTGGGAAAGCCGGGGCTGATAAAACTCAGGTTGCCAGTTCTGCTGATCCTGGCAGGATCTTTACAGCAGTACAGGAACTTTTTTACCAGGTTGAACATGCACAAAAGGCGGTAATTTCCGGCAGGCACTGCGAAGCCGTAGATATCTGGGATGGCAGGGATGTCCAATACTTTAAGAGTTTCTCAGAGGCCCTGGAAGCATTTTTCCCGATGACAAAAGCCGAGAGAAAAACGGCAGATGCAAAATCAACACTCACTAAAGAAGAGCGGATATTAAAATACCAGAAATCAGCGGTGAAGAAATTCGATGAAAAGATCGAAAAGACCGAAGGGGTTGTTGCTGCAATTTATGAGAATTACGCATTTATCTCATCAGTAATCAGTTCCCTTGACCATGCCAGTAAAACCCTGTCATGGCAGGAGATAGAAAAACTCCTCCGGAAAACCGATACACCGGATGCAAAAAAGATTGTAGCCTTCTATCCTGATGAAGCAGCGGTTGAAGTTGATATCGGTAAACGCGTGAAAATATTTGTCCATGAAGGGATCGAGCAAAACGCGGGCAGATATTATGACATCATCAAAAAATTCCGCCGTAAAAAAGAGGGCGCACTCAAGGCAATGAAAACCGTCCCGCTAAAGAAAAAAGTACAGAAACGGGATTTTATCCCGTTAAAAAAACTGTGGTATCACCGTTTCCGCTGGTTTTTGACAAGTGACGGCATTGTTGTGCTTGGCGGACGGGATGCATCCCAGAACGAAGAACTCGTCAAAAAATACATGGGCGGACAGGACCTCTTCGTGCATGCCGATGTTCATGGTGCAAGCGTTGTTATTGTCAAAGGAAAAACAGAGCATATGGACGAAGT
>DQIQ01000093.1 GCA_003942085.1 Thermoplasmata archaeon
TTCGCGGGGGTGGACAAGACTGTGGTTGAGCAGCCCAACAGTGATTGTTCTGCTGTCAATCACCTCGCCTGCACCATTGAGGGTAATACAGATGAAATGTTCCTGCCGCGTGTCCCGCATATCAGCAATGATGGTAAGCAGGAGGACATCCTGTGGTTTTGTCACTTTTACACTGCCACTATGGGGAGTACAATACCTCCTTCCCATCTCAAAGCACGCCAGAATTTGGGCAGCCTTGGATGGGCCGATTCCTGGTATTGAGAGAAGATCTTTATATTTCACCGTGCTCTGACGATCTTTTAAGAGTGTGCAGATATCTCTTGCTATCACCCGGACATCACTACTCTTTGTCCCTCGTCCAAGGATTGATTCTATCAGCTCCTGATCTGAAAGCGATGTAACTCCTTTGGTAGCTATCTTTTCACGTGGTCTGTCCAGTCTAGGAACGTCTTTCATCAACTTCATAAAAAAAACTCAGGTATACAGGTTACGGAAACGACCGTTGACCCTGTGGTGTGTCAGGAGTTCTTTTGGTACGCCAAATACCTTTCTTTATAACTCTGGAACCACTGCATTTTTTTCTTGAATAATCTTTAAATTAAATTCCCGACTAATCCTATGTTCATGGCAACTATTGAGAATGCAAAAGAGGCATTTGCCGGAGAATCACAGGCAAATCGAAAATATCTGGCGTTTTCTGAAAAAGCTGCTGCTGAAGGGTTCAACAATGTTGCGACTCTCTATAAGGCAGCCTCAGAAGCAGAGGCCATCCATGCAAAAAAATTATTAAAAGTGCTGAGTGCCATTGAGTCGACCCAGAAAAACCTTGAAACCAGCATAGCAGGGGAAACGCACGAGTTTACCCATATGTATCCGGAATTTGTCAAGCTGGCAGAAGCAGAAGGTAAAAGTGATGCGTTGCTTGCTTTCACCCATGCGATGAAAGCCGAGCAGGTTCATGCAACTCTTTACAAAAAAGCTCTTGAAATGGTAAAATCCGGAAAAGATATAGGGAGGGAAAAAATTTTCCTTTGCCCGGTCTGCGGTAATATCGAAATCGGTAAAGTCCCCGACAAGTGTCCAATCTGCGGTATTTTCGGAAAGCAGTTCCGGGAAATCACTTTGTAATTTTTTCCTTTTCTTTCCCATTTTCATGAGCAGTCTTTTCTTCTCGCTCATGTTTCCGGCGGTGCAACCATACGATCACAAGGATGATAGCAATCAGTGTTACCCAGGATGCAGAGTAAATCACAATAATGGGGTAATTCAGGATTGTTGGTGGAGGACTGGGTGCAGGGGGAGGTGAAACACTCTCAAATTGGATGGTAACTGTTGCTGGAAACTTCCCAACACCGTCGAAATATTTTACGTAGACTGTTGCGTTTCCTGATGGTATAACACCCTTTAGAGGTGTATTATAGGTATTGGGGAATGCGATGGATCGGGTTATTCTCCCGGTTTCATCTGCGATTTCAATGTACCAGGAATCCGGATTCGATTTTGGATACAAGTCCTTGGCTGTCACGACAAGCGTTGAGCCAGGGGGCAGGGTAATATTCCATATGCCGGTTTCGGTCTGATTTTTAAAAGAAAGAGTCCTTGAGGCAGCATCATTGACACCGATTGTAACGAAACCCGATAAGGGAGTGCAGGAAGGCAAAGGGGGTGGTGGAACCAAAAGACCCTCTGATGGCGCCCCAGGCTCCTGTGAGCAACGGAACCTTTCATCAATGACCTGACCGTATTTCAACGCAATAGGGTAAATACGGACTTCATCAAGTCCTCCCCGGAAATAGTGCGCGCAGACCTGATCAGGAAGATTATAGCTACCCGCGTCTGCACCAAGAATAAGGTAATTGTTGAATTCATAGTAGATCGACCCGCTTGCATTTCTCAGGTTTCTGAGTACACCATCCAGGTACACCTTTGATGTCTGCCCATCATACGTAGCCGTTACCTGGTGCCACTGGCGCAGTGAAATACTCTCATGCTGAACGGGTATTGAGACCTCTCCGGTCCGATCAAGGTTGATAGTCCACCAAAGATCGTTGCCGTCATCAAACGCCAGCCGGTATCCCCCATTCTCATAGGTTGACATTAAAACCTGGGGTTCAAACGAGTCAGTATAAAACCATAAAGAAACGGAAATCTCTTTTTGGGGATGATTCTGGGAGCTGTAGGGAATTTCGACATAATTATTGATCCCGTTAAAAAAAATGGCCCTTCCGCACGCTCCATTTTCAATGCGTGAAACGCCATACATAGTCCCGGCATTACCATTGCCAGATAGCTCAAAGGCATGATTGCCGCTACCTTCATCGAAGTTGAAATAGAGCGAAGGTTCTGGTACTAAGGAAGAATCGGTTGGTAATGCACAAACCCCTCCAATCAGATAAAAGAGTACAACACAAAGAAAGGCGTATTTTATTATAGTTCCTGTTCCACGTATTTCACTCATGATATCGTATCAAAGGTGTATTGGGGCTTACCTAAAAAGAAAGTTGCTATGATGAAATACCAAAAAATCCTATTTGGGCGGTCAAAAAATTTATAAGAGACCAGATCATTTTCGAAATGATGAGAAAAGTCACTATTTATTCAACAAAAAATTGCCCCTATTGCCGGATGGTAAAAGCGTTCCTCGACAAACATGGGGTTCCCTATGATAATATTGATGTTAGTGAGGATAGTGACGCAGCAAAAAAAATGATAGAAATCTCCGGTCAGCGCGGTGTCCCGGTAATTGTTGTTGATGATGAGGTAATAGTTGGTTTTGATTCAACGAGGCTGAGTGAACTTTTCAATGAAACTGCCCCTGTGGATATTTACGATATTCTGATTGTAGGAGCTGGTCCGGCAGGACTCACAGCAGGAGTATACTGTTCCAGAAAAATGCTGAATACCCTTATTATCAGTGAAAACATTGGTGGTCAGGCCCTTCAATCCTGGGCGATCGAAAATTACATGGGCTACCGGATGATTACCGGGGAAGATCTGATGAAAAAATTTGAAGACCAGATAAGCACACTCAATATCCGGATTGAACTCGACCGGGTGGTCGGCATCTCAAAAGAAGACGGGTTCTTTACCGTTCGGACAATTTCAGAAAATACTCTCAAAGCAAAAGCCCTGATCCTCACCCAGGGCAACCGCGCAAAAAAACTTGGTGTGGCAAACGAAGAACAGTATCTCGGGAGAGGGCTTTCCATCTGCTCAACATGTGATGGACCGCTCTACAAGGGAAAAAAGGTAGCAGTCGTGGGCGGAGGTAATTCTGCGCTGCAGACTGCTGTGGAGATGAGTGAAATAGCACAATCGGTACAGCTGATTGTGAGAAGCACGATAAAGGCAGATCCTGTCTATGTGAAAATGCTTGCATCAAAAAATAATATTATCGTCCACCAAAACTCGCATGTTACCGCGATTTACGGTGATAAGTTCCTGTCTGCAGTTTCCATCATGAACGAATCTGGTGAGGAACAGAAGATCGATCTCGACGGGGTTTTTATTGAGATCGGATGGCAGCCAAATACTGACATTCTTGACGGGTTTGTTGCGCTAAACGAGAAAAAGGAGATCATTATCGACGTAAACTGCCACACAAGCATGGCCGGGGTTTTTGCAGCCGGAGATGTGACGTCTGTGAAAGGAAAACAAATCATAATTGCTGCCGGAGACGGGGCCAAGGCAGCCCTTGAAGCACATGAGTACCTGATGAAAATGGAATCCCAATAAAAATCACAACATTTCGCTCTTTTAAAAAAATGGAAAATACATTGCACAAAAAAATGTA
>DQIQ01000020.1 GCA_003942085.1 Thermoplasmata archaeon
AGGTTCCCTGTGTAGACCAGGAGTGTGTCACGTGGATCTGGGTGCCTTGGATATACGGGCCAAGCCATCCTGAGGTCGTGTTGTCTCCCCAGTCAATGAAATAGAACACATTGTGCCCATCAAGGTCCTCGGACATGAAGTTAAAGAGGTATTGATTCCCAGGTACCCCTTTTGTTGGACCAGTGATATCAGGTATGCTTGGGAGGTTGTTGTCAGTGATGGTGACCACCAATGTTTCTGACCAGCTGCTCGTAGCGCCCCAGATGTCCCGGGCTTTTACCCTCACATCAAAGACTCCTAATACGGTCCATATATGAGTTGCTGTCACAGTTTGTCCTGAGCTGTATGGGCCAATCCATCCACTATTGGTCCCGTCACCCCAGTCGAACAGGTAGAAGATTTGTTCACCGTCCGGCTCTGTGGTAGAACTCGTGTAGCTATATTCTATGTTCCAGATTCCAAGTGAGGGCCCAACAGGTTTTGAAGGTTGTGCAGGTGGTAGGCTTGGATGCGGTGTTCTCAGTTGCTGTGCAGGATCACCGAACAACAGACAGCATTGAACGATCTCTCGCCAGGTCCCACCATCCCAGTCGATCATGGGCGCCATCATATCCTTAGAGTGAGCATGGGACCGTCCAATCTGCCAGTTGCTCAGATCACTGGATAGGTTTTCAACATCAAGGAAGAATCTCCAGAATTCTTTTGCCTGAAACGCGCTGCTTGAGTTTGTGCAGTAGAGATTACCCCAACCATACCCGGTGTTGTAGACACAGCCGAATGCAAGCTCGGTATCGGAATGGAAGAGCATGGATTCCAGAACACCATCACCAGCGTCGAAATCACCACAATGGCATCCGTAATCATGAATGAAGAATGGTTTTGTATTGTGATAGAGAGTTTCCCAATCGCTCGCGTAGACGTCCAATGACATCTGATTGTCTGCATGGGCTATACCACTGATAATAGTGACCTGGTCGTTATTGATGGCTTCTCTTAATCCCGCGACACCAGAGCCTGACCAGCCAGGGTTCGGTGACGGCGCTTCAGTACATTTCACGGAAAGGTTGAACATATTGCCGGGATTGACTTCGTTCCATGTCTCAAAACCATACTGGAAACCGACCCAACTTGGGAACTGGTCAGGAGTTGGTCCAAGCCATTCATCGGTTCCTTTGATTGCACTGTAGTCCATGAAGTCGTCTCCTTGGCAGCTCCAACCAGTGTTTCCACCATAGAACGCTGCGTTGTCTAAATAGTCCCACTCTGCACTCTCTGCGTAATACAAACTCTTCGTCAACCAATTTGACACATCCTGTGGCTCATCACAGACCATACGTCCCACGAACAGCTCCGAAGAGAGATCAAAACCACTGTCCCCTTCTTCACCCCATTGCGAATCATGATCGCTGTTGAAATCACTATCAAGATTGCTCCAATAGAGATCAGAATCGACGCCGTATTCGCCCCCTGAATCCATTAATCGAGCTGGGATGTAATCGGCATCAGCACCAATCAGGACATAGCTTGTTCCCCAATCCTCATATGCGTCTTTACAGAACTCTCGAATATGAGCCTGTTGGTCGTTAAATAATGGATCTGAGTTTTGATAGTCAGCGCATGAGTTGATTTCCTGGATGGTCACAATCGTAGAGGTTAATCCATCTCCCGCATGGCTGTCCATAAGACTTTCCCAATTATAAGGGGTTGATCCGCTGGTGTCCCAGTAATCCAATCCATTCTGGGTGGTCGTGATAATCACGTAATCGAAGTGTTGACTTGGGTCGCATAAACCACCCGGATATTCAAAGGTTGGAACATCGCTAGTCTGGTAGAGTTGCGCGATTTCTGGGTTTGAAACCAGTGTTTTGACATATGCGTCATCATCGGGATTGTTGCGGAAGAACTGGTTCACATATCCATTGCTTTGAAGATTAATGGTAATCGTCATTGTTGGAGAATAGGTAAGCGCGCCGGTGTTTGGAGAATATTGTAGGGGACTGAGCCCAAATCCAAGGACGGTGTACCCATGGGAATACACGATTTGATAATTGGTGTAGGGCACTGAAGGATATATGGCATTTGAAGAATAGATGTCTGAGTTTAAAACAAATTCTTGGGGTTCATTACTACCAAAAGGAACAGATTTCTGGTATGGTAGAACCGGTTTAGCTATGAGATCGACCGCTTGTGAAATTACGATAGGTGCACCTGAGATCGTCATGCTTGAAACCGTTGTTTTTGGTGGTAATAAGAGCTGGATCATTTTCATAGGCAGTTGTGGTGCTCCCGCCTCAATACCACTCGCGATACATCCTGGCATGTTTATGGTCGTATAGTCAGAGCCATCAGCGGTTATCGATTGAAAACTAGGTTCTAAAAAACTCCATGTATACGTCAATTGATTTTTATTTGAAATCGTCTGTTTCTCAAAATTCAGTGGGTTTACTACCGCTGTTGCTATAGATGTAGTGAGCATTATCACACAGATGGCTACACCAACAACAAATCTGCCTGCCATTAATTTATGAGTTCTTTTTCCCTTCATTTTTTTTCCCCGGCATAAAGCATTGTAATCCTTTCATTTAAATTTTTTGGTTAAATAAATTTTATAATCTGTCCTTCCTTTCCATACATATAAAATTATTTCTCCCTATAATTATTGGATATGGAACAATATCGACCGAGAGTCTTCCCTGCAACAACTCGCATCTTTTTTACGTTGTTAAGAAAATAATCTTAAAATTTTAGCTTCTCAAAATAATAAGCAGATGTCTCTCTTTTTTCATTTTCGACCAATTTTTTTTCAACAACTCTTACAATCAACAAACTCTCATTTTATGAAGAAACTATGAAAAAATCCATACAATTCGTTCTAGTTATTTTCATGCTAACCATCCTTCAAACGTCCACACTAGCCTGTACGATTTTCAGCGCAGATGACGGCACCACAATACTAGCGGGCAATAATGGTGATTATTCAGATCCTGATACCTTTATCGTGTTCTACCCGGCAGAGAGTGGTAAATAGGGGCGGGTATATTGCGGATGGAAACAATTCTGGTGGCAAACCGGGATGAACGGCCAAAGCCTCTTTTTTGCCTCAGCCGCCACATCGTTTCTTGAGGTCTATAACTCAACACAGAAACCACAATATCCGAGATACCTGATGTACAAATGTTTAGAAGAATGTTCAACGGTCGCTGAAACCCTTGAAGTCTTTAATCAATATAACCTTGATTTTTTAGAAACCATGCAGCTCATGGTCGCGGATGCAAACGGTGCATCTGTGATTATTGAAGGCAATCCTGTTTTCCTCAAAGAAGACTATTATCAGGTGATGACCAACTTCCGGCTCTCGCAAGTTGACCCGCCCTATCCGTGCTGGCGCTACAACACCGCAGTAAGCATGTTTGAAAACACCACGACAATCTCGCCTGATTTCTTCACTGCTCTCTGTGATGCGACCCATCAGGAAGGAGCATATCCTACCCAATTTTCTACGGTGTATGATCTCCAACAACGGTTCATTTACCTTTATTGGCAGTACAACTATGACCAAGTAAAAATATTCAACCTCTCCGAAGAGCTTCAACAAGGCTACCATATTTACTCAACCTCACTTTTTAATACCACACATCCGCCGATAAAACCAGCAGCGCCAAGAGGTCCAAGAGTGGGGATCATCGGTAAAAATTATACGTATTACACAAACTCGACAGATAGCAATGGCGATCAACTTTTCTATTGGTTCGACTGGGGCGATGGAACAAACACTGGTTGGCTTGGCCCATATACATCAGGTCAGGAATGTGCGGCAATCCATACCTGGACCCAAAAAAGCAGCTATCAAATCAAAGTAAAAGCAAAAGACAAAAATAGCACAGAAAGTGATTGGTCAGACCCCATCTCCATCATCATGCCCTGCATCAACAAACCGCTGGGCACTGCGGTTCTTTCCTTCCTGTATTTGCTTTTCGACAGATTCAGACTGTATATCGATTTCCTCCTAATAGGATGACCTTGTCGCAGATGTTATGAAAAGGATTATTTCAAGCCAACAACAAAGAACAACAAAAGTTTTGCTTCAACAGATTTATTGACAGAGATTCCCTCGTCACACATCGCTGAGCAGGTTACTGTTGTCTTACCAAAACCGAACACCAACATTCTTTCTGGTATCTTCCCACCAGGCATAAGATTTAGAATAATCTGAAATCTAAATGGATAAAAAATAAAACCGTTATCCATGGTCACATTCCAGGAAACACTTGTCGCTGGAGCATCCCCGGTGTTAAAAATAGTCACGGTGACCCCCAAGCCTCCTTTTATTTCAATATCCAGTTGTGGAGCAGAAATCGTCATCTCAATGGGATTTGACCAGTTGCTCTCAGCGCCATGCTGGTCTTTTACCTTCGCTTTGATCATATAGGATCCTCTATCAGACCACACATGCTCTTGATGAATTATTGCTCCAGAGAAAAATGGGCCTATCCATCCGCTTGTCATATTGTCACCCCAATCAATAAAATAGAAGAGGTTGTCGCCATTTGAATCTGATGAGGTGATGGAATATTCATAGAATTCTCCCGGTCTTCCTGTTGTTGGACCATCTATCGTTGGAATCTCAGGGGGGCTGTTCGGCGTTTCAATAAATACTTCGGTATCATCTGTTGCGATATGACCGAGAGCATCGGTTACAGTAAGCGTAATTGTGTATTGCCCAACCGATGTATAGATGTGTGAAGGATTTTTATCGGTTGATGTCGCACCATCACCTAAATCCCAGTACCATGTAAAACTTGGTTGTCCCCCGTACACCGAGCCGGTAAAATCAATGGAGGTGGTCACAAAACCGTAATAGGGGCCGTTCGCATCAGCGAGATATTCGATACCACCGAACGCGAACACGCGCCCGTCCCCAGAACCGACAAACACTTTACCTGCTGCCAGAGCTGGAGATGATTTTGTATGCAGCTGCGTTCCAAAATTGTAGTCCCATATCTTGGTCCCCGTGTACGCATCCAAACAGACAAAAAAGCTAGTAAACCCACAACACGGATCCGAATCAAAATACACCTTACCATCAGCAACAGAGGGTGATGATTCCACACTGCCACTTATAAGATAGCTCCACACAAATCCACCAGTGTCTTTGTCCAGGCAAAGCATCCTCCCATCGCTCGTACCCACATAGACAAAGCCGTACGCAATTGCTGGTGATGAATGGACTTCGCTAAGTGCACTGTAATTCCAGATAAGACTCCCATCATCTGCATCTAAGCAGTACACGTTTTTGTCATTTGAGCCGAAGTAGATTTTTCCATCGTTAATGTTTGGTGAGGAGTAAGTCCCATCGGTCATAGTAAAAGTCCAGACAAGAGATCCGGTCGTGCTATTGAGACAGAGGAAATCTCCGTTCGTGACACCAAAATAAACGTTCCCAGCAGTCACCGCCGGAGATGAAACGATAACACTCTGGGTCTGATATTCCCAGAGAAGAGTCCCGTCATCTGCGTTTAAACAATACAGAGATCCATCACTTGAACCAAAAAATACTTTGCTGTCGACAACCGTCGGTGAGGTGTCAACGATAAAATCTGTTTTAAAATCCCAGAGGAATGTTCCATCAATCGCGTCCAGACAATACAGTTTTGAATCCTGCGATCCAACATAGACTTTCCCGTTTGCAACCGCAGGGGAAGAAGCAATCTGATTTTCTGTTGAAAAGTTCCATAAAGGATCCCCACTATCCATATCAAAGCAGTAAAGGTTCCAATCCCATGAACCCACATACACTCGTCCATGAGAAACTGTAGGTGACGATGAGACTGCATAATTCGTTTGATAAGACCACAGCAGTTGATCATCGTCTGGTGTTGTTGTCGTGGAAAAACCACTATGTGCTCCATCATGGCCGAACGTCGACCACCAGTCATTCCCAGATGGGTTATTCAACCACTGCAACTCAGAGTACGGTGAAGCTATCGAGACTGCGGCGGATGACAATACCTCTGTGCTTGTACATATTATTATGAAAAGAAACGATACATATTGTTTCCAAACAATTTTTCTGCTCATTCAATTTCCTTCATCGATTCCTTACGTATCTTAATATTACAACGAGTAATCCCCTATATAATTTTAACGATTGTTAATACCGTATTGGTGCGATAAAGTATATAAATGAAAGTGTTAATATCATTGCGACGTGATACCATGAATCACGTCATAGAGAAATTTCTAAATCAATATCCAAGCAAGTAGTACACAATATACGTACAATTCTGCGTTGAAGTTATTTTTTCAATACATTTAAATAATCTTAGTATGATAACAATCTATAACCTGTTTTTCAACAGGGGAGGAAGTATACTTATGAATAAAGAAATAGTTACGAAAAGTATTGTCATAGCTACAATGCTATTGTTTCTTGGAGCTAGTGTCGTACCAACTATATTCGCTGGTGATATTAAAATTAATAATAGTCCTATTACCTTCGCATCGAATCTCGTAGCATATTGGAGTTTTGATGATTCCTCTGATGTTGGTCATGATGATTCAGAAAATGGAAATCAGGGATTGAATAATGGAGCAACATGGGTATCTGATGGTGTGATAGGTGGTGCATTAGATTTTGATGGAAGTAATGACTATGTTGAGTTTTCAAGCCCCGTGTTAGGTCAGCCACCGTATTCGATTTGTGCTTGGGTAAAACCAGAGTCCATCACCGAAAATGAAAATCAGTATATCCTAGCGAACGGCGGAGAGATAGGAACACATAATGGCTTCTTCATCAACATTGAATGGCAAGAAATCTATAATGGGGATTATTCCTTTGGTGTTGGAACAGAAAACGTCTTCAAAGGACATTCTACGTATCACCCAGCTACTACAAACTGGACGTTCCTCTGCGGAACTTGGGATGGTATTGCTGATATTTCCCATATAAAATTATACGTAAACGGCGTTTTAGTGGGAAATAGTGTTAGTAATCCACCTGTTGCTGGCTCTGTTCTCAATTTGATAATAGGATCCTCATCCAACCATAAAGGTTATTTTGATGGTCTCATCGATGAAGTCCGGATCTATAATAAAGAATTAAACGCAGGGGAGATTTCAGACCTCAACAACATTTTGGAATGCAATATACAAGGTGGCCGTGGAATAAGTGTTAATATCACGAACATCGGACCGACGAATGCAACAAACGTTGACTGGCAAATCAATGTCAAAGGTGGATTACTTGGACTCATTAATGTCAACAAAAGCGGTACAATTGAAACTATTGCACTTGGAGAATCAGTAACAGTTGGCACAGGAATGTTCCTGGGACTTGGAAAGATTCAGATTACTCTAAAGGTCGATGAGGATACGAATACAGCGAATGCAACACAATTATTCATCTTTACGAGGATGTGAGAACCCTCCTCTTTTTTTTCTTTTTTCTCTTTGACTCGCGCAGAAACCTTCGTTAAGATCGTGTTATTCCAATTTTTCTAAAAGTAATAAGAGTGTATCATTCTTTTTTCCATTATTTCTTTTTCATTTCTGAGGATTATCATTATAGATGTAATGAATCGTTATAAAACGTGTGTCTCGATACGATGGTGTTTCCTCTAGATGACCAAGTCCTGTTTTAAATAATGAAATAAACGTATTTATAGGAGAACAGTGTTATAAAATTGTAAAAAGAGGAAAAGTAAAAGACAGAAAAACAAGTATTGCCGAGAGAGGGAGAAAAGTATGAAAAAATCTCAATTAAATGTTATTTTAACCGCTGGCGTAGCATCTCTTTTCTTGTTGAGTGGCAGCGTGTCTGGGATCGTAAGCACATTTGAATCAACCACAACTGATAACATTCAACAAAAAACCACTCAAACAAATCAGAATGCAATCATCACCTGCTATGTCGGTGGGATCCCGCATTCACAAACGATATCCTGCGCGTCAGGCACTTATCTGAAGGAGTTATTTTCCGAGTTAGCCACAGCTAACGCTCATGACTCGTGCTCTACTGACACTTATCAACTTCAACAACAGATCCTTCTATTTGCTGAACAACAAGGTTTGTTACCAACTGGGATGTCCTCGGACATGGTTTTAGCATCGCTTGAGAAACGATGTCAGAAGTTCGCTGCTCAGAATATCGGTGATAGACTTCCTACTGCTGCTGAGGGGACGGGTCGAGAGATGTTCTGCAACTTTGTAGCAACAGGTGAAGGAGCTGCGTTCCCTATTATCATTCTCCCACGTTTCATCCCGATTATAATGGCCCCGATCCCCCGATTGTTCGTCGGCTGGAAAACATCAGAAGGGTTTACAAGCGTTGGTGGTCTGGTGTCAGGAACTGGTTTTTATGCGGTTGGTCAGCAACAGGGTATCGCCCTTGGATTCTGGGGTATCGGATTTAGCATCTTCCTCCCACCGGTGAGGGCGTATGGGATGTTTGGATACGCATTGTTCGCGAAAGCGTCCGCTGAACACATGGAGTATTATCCGCCGAACAACCAACCGGAGATCGCCCAGACAGACCCTGCAGACGGGCAACAAATGGTACCGACGACAACGACGGAATTACGGTTTGAGATAGACGATTTGGATAATGACCTCATGAATTATAATGTGACGACAGAACCGGACATCGGGTCTGGGAGTGGTGGTTTAAAACCAGGTGGAACGTATTCAATTCCTATCTCTGGCTTGGAGAGTCTTACGAATTACACGTGGTACATCCAAGTCACTGATGGGAAAGATACCGTCAATAAGATATGTTCCTTTAAAACAGAACCAACTACGCCGATTCTTTCAAATCCCTTACCACCTGACGGGGAACGAGACGTCCCCTTTGACCTCACAGAGCTTAGGTTCACCCTAAAAGATTACCAAGGTGACACAATGGATTATACAGTTCAAACGTCGCCGAACATCGGCTCTATACAAGGAACAGATGTTCATGACGGTACGTATACCGTTCCCATAAGTGGGATGACTTATGGGGCTACCTACCGTTGGTATGTGAATGTGACAGATGGGGTGCATTGGACCCGGAAGATTTTCGCCTTTGAGACAGGATACCCCGCCCAGTTCAACCCATTTGATTATGGGTGGCAATATCGAAAACAAATCACGATAGACCATACCAAAGTTCTTGATGATTTGACAAATTTCCCCGTGCTTATAAGTACGACTGATACCAATCTTTTACAGAAAACACAGATAGATGGAGGTGATATCATGTTCATGAATGATGTCGGGGTATCCACACGAGTATATCATGATCTTGAATCCTATGATGCATCATCCGGAACACTCATCGTCTGGGCGAAAATACCTTTCCTTTCTTCGATAAATGATACAGTTTTATACTTGTATTATGGGAACCCGGATTGCATCAATCAAGCATATCCTGAAAAAACCTGGAATTCGAATTACGAGGCAGTCTGGCATATGAACGATGCAACCCCGATGACGATTACAGACAGCACCTTACATGATTATACTGGAACAAAAATAGCCCCATATGAACCACACGAAACCACTGGTAAAATTGGTGAGGGACAAGAATTCGATGGAGCAAATGATAATATCTGGATTAAAGATCAGTCTGTTTTGGATATCGGTGAAAAAACTGTAAGCTTTTGGATGAGAAGCGATGTAAATAGCAATTACCAAACAATAGTAACGAACGCTTTAGGTGGAACCCTTAACGATGCAGGGTTGGACATAGCAGTTCAAAATCCTGGAAATGAAATAACCAGTTTAATTGGCAACGGAGCGACAAACGAGTATTACCTGTTTATAGACAAAGCTCTTCCGGATCATACGATCTATCATTATTATGTTAGCCGGCAATGTGGATCTAACCTAAGTTTGTATATTGATGGTTTTCTATCTGCATGGACAACATCGACTTCAGGTTCAGAATCGGAACCTACCTATAATATGAGTATCGGCAGAAGCCATCAAAACCCACCTTACTTTTACTGGTTCGATGGTCGATTAGATGAAATAAGAATGTCTGATGTTGCCCGTTCTGCCTCGTGGATAAATACGGAGTATAATAACCAGGATTCGCCCTCGACATTTCTTACCTTTGGACCTGAAGAACCACATTCATAAAACTACCTATACCAAGGAACAAAGAGATGCAAATAGGCCGTCTGAAATTATCGATGATGCGAGGTTACGCTTATAATCATAGGTCGTCTTGGAATTTCATTCATTGAGCTGAAATCATAGTTTTTATGCACGATATCAGCTGAACGATACCAGCATAATGAATTCTCTTCATGAACGATTCTTTCTTCTTTTAAACCAGCTGAAAGTGACAGTGTATTTTGGTTAACAGATTCCAATAATAATAGCCACATCAATACGCTGTTAACGGTTGTTAATAAACAAGCTTTAAGGCATCTAAACTTTAAAACCTTTCAACAGATATAAAATCAGTACACGTATTCACTAATACAAGATGATGAGGAGAGATATATGAAAGTATTGATTACAGGGATTACCGGGTTCCTTGGAACGCATCTTGCACAGGAGCTTTTGAAAGCAAACAAATACGACCTCATCGGCACGTACAGAAATGCAGAGAAGGCAAAAATATTTGAAAAGCAAGGCATCGAAATGAGATCGATTGACCTGCTCAAACCAGAATCCATCAAAGGTATTGCCAAGGATATTGATATGGTTGTTCATCTCGCAGCGCTGATGCGATTTCATGACCCGTGGCAAAAATTGTACGCCCATAATGTTATCGCGACACAGATGATTGCGCAAGATGCTCTCCAGCATAATGTCCAGCAATTCATCTACGGGAGTTCGACAGAAGCAATCGGCCCAGTCACCAGCATTCCAGGTAATGAAACAAGTCCGTATCACCCTACTTATGAGTATGGAAAAACCAAGCAGCTGGCAGAGATCTGGCTTAGGGAAAAACAACGGACCTTTGGTCTTCCTTTGGCCATTCTCCGGCCCACCGGAGTCTACGGACCAGGTGATACCTACGTGACCCTGTCCACTGTTCGAGCGGTTGCGCGCAGAAAATTACGTGTCCTTCCTGGGAGAGGAGATACTTATTTCCATTTCACCTATGTTGATGATATAACCCAGGGTTTTCAGAAAACAATCGAAAGACCAGAACAGGCCATTGGCGAGACCTTCATCCTTGCAAGTGATGATTATATCACCTACAAAGAAATGTTTACCATCGTTGCTAACCTGTTAGACGTACCGCCTCCCATTCATTCAATCCCCCTGAGCCTTGCAAAAGCATATCTCTCTTTTATCCAATGGAACAATAAACGGAGAAAGATTGATGACTTTGTCATGCACACATCGCTGATCGATACCATGAAAACGAATAGAGCATACAGTAATACAAAAGCAAAAAAGATACTTGATTTTACACCACAATACCTTTTTAGAGGCGGCATGGAAAAAACAATTGCCTGGTACAAAGAAAACAACCTTCTTTGAATACATCAGCAGATACATTTTGATTTATGACACAACGCTTCTCAACGAAAGATAAAATTAAAAAAAAGAAAAAAGAATGGATAAGGGAGGTTAAATTTTATTTTTGCTTGTAAAGACTTTACGAGCCTTGTAATTCTCACTCTTGCTTATAAATGATCTGAAAACGTTCGGAAAAAACCAAACAACACGTAATTAAAACTATGATCTGTACAAAAAAATAATTTCTTTATTTCACTCGTCTCTGGATAAAAAAATACGGGACTCATACGCTATCGCCCTTTGTTTATTTTAACTCTGGAGGCCCGTAGCCTCGTTATTCATTTTATTCTTCGTTAAAACCTTCATTCGTACGTGACTAGAATATCACTTGCTTTGCAAAAAGCAAAGATCCTTGGTGGGACATTCTGAAAGAACAATGATTTTTCCCCCCAGAAAAAGAAGCCTTTCGCTCCTTCCAGCTGTATGCCTATATTATTATGACCAAAATAAAACCCGATTTTGGACGGAAGGATGAGTGCAGTTATCTTCTCCTCTGGTCCTCCGTTCGCCTGGATGGTTACTTCTTTGTTGTACATTAGCTTACAACCAAATAGCCAGTACGCTGGTGTCGTTACTGTATTACACTTCCCGATGATGATTGCTACACTATTGGTGAAATGATCCGTATTGGCGTGAACAATCGGGATTACATTTAAGACAAAAAGACAGCACAGTACACCAATTGATATTTTCATTCTCCCTTTCTTTATCATTTCTTCCTCCTTATGCAATGCTAATGCATATCATATATTAATATTTTTTGCAAAAATGTTATAAAAAAAAGATACTAACTAAGACCGTACACACCTAAAGCAAACCCTAAAAAAAATGTTTTATCACCAACCAGAGACAGCATTAAGCCGGAATACCCCATGAATATACCACCGTTGTTGAAGTTCTCATTAATCAGACCTTTCAAGCCAATGGAACGAAGCTCTACTTCGTACCCCGTAAACAGCACGAAGTTAAATGCACGAAAAGGGTTCAGTGTCCAAATGAGAAGCCCTACATCTGCTAAGGTGTTTGCTACTTCCTGTGCTCCAATGAGTGATACTAGGAAGGCCGGAATCAACCCCAAAACAAGCAAAACACCTAAAGGAATGATAGATGGGCTTGGTGAATACTCTGGGATTTTTGTGGCTGCAGCATACAACAGACAAAACGCGTTCTTCAAATTTGGATTAAATTTTTGACGATGTCTCGTGGTCCATTTGCTGTAAATATCACTTTCAATGTGGGATAACATCTTGGGATTTTGGTAATTTCCTATCACCAGCCTTTGTGCTTGTTCGGCGCTGATTCCTCTGGGCAACAACCTATATTTGTATAATTCAACAACAGCTTCCTTGAAGAGAACGACCGTTTCCTCTCTTGTTGCTGTCTTGTTCAATCGCGCGCTGAACTCAACAAGATATTGCTCCAAGTTCTGATACTGCCGTTTTGTAAGAGAAACCGTATGAGGACCAGATCCTTTCATGCCGCATGCTTGCATCGTCACCTCTACAACATTATTATCACTTGATGCCATGGCAATATTATTTTGGATACATGGTCCGACAGCGACTCCAAGAAACAAGATGATACTGAAAACTGCTAGACCTTTTTTCGAGAGATGATTTCTCCTCATAATATTCCTCCCGACGTTACACAAATGGATATGCCGAATTAATTTTTATCTATTTAAAGGGATGCAACTCCTATTGTCATAAAAATGATTCTGAATTATACGATCATGGTTGATGTGATGGTGTACAACACTGCAACGATATATATGTTTGCTAACTTGTTAATTATTATTTTCTCTTTTGGTATTGTTTGTTTTATAAGCATGGATCAGATACATGATTAGATACAGACATCCAAAAATAATCAGACCAAAAAACCAAAAGAAAACGAGACTTACAATTAGTAAATACAGAAGTATACAGATCAAGGCGTCTATCTTTTTTATCAGGGTTACTCACTCTCCATTGAAATAAAATGTTTCAGTTTGAAAACAATGAAAAGGGGTCTCGTTGCACGAGGGTGTATTTTTCTGATTGAAGGTAATGATTCTATTACATCTTCACAGATTAGTTTGGTTCTCGAATTGTGCATCCTTCCGTACATCCCATTATTTCAAAATCAGTAATTAATTTGTAATGTTTATGTAATTGAATTGTAATTTAATAATGTTTTGTTCTGTTTGGCAGTATCCTCTAATAATAACAACATACTTCAGAGACACTGAATCTATTCCATCCCTACATCACCACTCATTTTTTTTCAACAGAAATCTATTTAAAAGAATAATCGAATTTCAAGACGCACAAAAGATGAGGAACAAAGGTTTCAAAGTCTGAGCTTTGAAATATTTTGTTTTTGCTCTTTTGTAAAAAACTCCAGAATTAAAAAGGAGGAACAACCATCATGAAAGGAACAATAAAATGGTATAATACACGCAAGGGCTATGGATTCATCCTTGGCGAAGAAGGAAAAGAAATATTTCTTCATCGATCAGCCGTCCCACCAGAAATGAGCCTCAACGAAGGCGATAAAGTTGAGTATGAAGTTGAAGACAGCGACCGAGGGCCAAAAGCAGTCAACATAAAAAAAGGATAAAATATAGGAAAATATCCCTTTAGCAAAAAATTGTTCATCAACCTTACCTCTGACCATTTAGAAACATTTCTCTAAATAACAGAGCGAAATAAAAACATCATCTTTTTTTTTTAATTTTTTATTTCTTGCTGACGTCTTTACTTTTCGCAAAGCACGCGTCGCACAAGGAATCCCCTTCAGGGATGTTCTTCCCGCACAGACGACAGGTCCCATACCGCACCCGTTTGAACCCAACCACGATCTCATGATGCTTCGTAATCCAATGGAACATGAGTTTATCACGATGTATTCGCTGTTTCATAAATCCATTCCTACCTGAGGCAAAGAAAGTCATCTTTCCTTATAAAATGTTTCGTATCACCGAACATACATGAATCGAAGGGAAAATAAACATCGTATAGGATTCCTCTTCTATGAAAGCCTTTGTAACTGGTGGCGCTGGATTCATCGGTAGTCATCTCGTCGACCAACTTTTAAAAAACGGTCATTCGGTCACGGTATACGACAATCTCAGCTCAGGAGAAAAACAATTCATACATCATAACATGCAACGCACGGATTTTACCTTCATCAAAGCTGATCTCCTGGACCTTAAGCGAGTAAAAAAAGAAATACCAGGTCATGACATCATATTTCACCTCGCGGCAAATCCGCACGTACGGCTCGGAGAAAAACAGACTGATCTTGATATCAATCAAGGGATCGTTGCGACATACAACGTCCTAGAGGCAATGCGTCAGAACAGCATCAAAAAAATCGTGTTCTCTTCAAGCTCCGTTGTCTACGGAGAAACTGCAGAGCCCTCACTGCCAGAGACCTACGGACCGACCCTCCCCATCTCACTATATGGGGCTGGAAAACTCGGAGCAGAAGGCCTCATCAGCGCATTCTGTGGCACCTTCGATTTCCAAACCTGGATCTATCGGTTCGCCAACATCGTCGGTGCACGAGGCACCCATGGTGTGATCGTCGACTTCATCGAAAAGCTCAAAGCCAACCCTCATGAACTTGAAATTCTCGGAGACGGTAAACAATGCAAACCCTATCTGTATGTCAGCGACTGCGTTGACGGCATTCTCTTCGGATTGGCCCAGGCCCCTGAAAAGATCAACCTCTTTAACCTCAGCTGCGACACCACCACCACGGTTGCCCGCATCGCAGAGATGGTGACCGAGGAAATGGACCTGAAAAATGTATCGTTCAAATACACTGGTGGAATACGTGGTTGGAAGGGGGACGTTCCCCGATTTCAACTAGATGCAAAAAAGATAAACACACTTGGCTGGAAAGCAACTCTTGCCTCAGATGAAGCTGTGAGAAAAGCGATACGAGACGTGCTTTACGCCAAGCTTTAAAAGAACAAGAAAGTTTTCCATTCTCAACTATGAACCTCTCCATCATTGGAACCGGATACGTTGGGCTGGTCACCGGAGCCTGTTTTGCAAAACTCGGGCATACCATCACCTGTGTCGATATCGATCTTGAAAAGATACAAAAGATCAACAACGGTGTTCCCCCGATTTACGAAGAAGGATTAGACGGTATTCTTTCCACCTGCAAAGACAAAATAACCGCGACAACCGATTACAAAAACGCTCTGTTAAACTCCGATGTAACATTCTTGTGTGTCGGAACTCCATCTCTGAAAAACGGTACCATGGATTTATCATATCTGAAAGAAGCAACAAAACAGATTGCAGCTGTCCTAAAGAATAAAAACCGCTGGCATCTAGTCGTTGTTAAAAGTACTGTACTTCCAGGAACCACACAAGATATCGTATTACCTCTACTCCAGCAAAACTCAGGAAAAAAAGTCGGCACTGACATCGGTCTTGCCATGAACCCTGAGTTCCTCAAAGAAGGAGTTGCCATTCGAGATTTTCTACAGCCTGATCGTATCGTCATCGGCTCCTACGACGAGCGAAGCAGAACAACCCTTCGAGAACTCTACAAGGACTTCTCCTGTCCCATCGTAGAAACCTCATTATCCGCAGCAGAGATGATCAAATACGCAAGCAATACATTCCTTGCCACAAAAATAAGTTTCATTAACGAAATCGGGAACCTCTGTAAAAAACTAAAAATAGACACCTACGAGGTTGCCAAAGGGATGGGACTAGATAGTAGGATCGGCAGGCCGTTCCTTGATTCAGGTATAGGTTGGGGTGGCTCCTGTTTTCCTAAAGATGTCGACGCACTTATCGCGTGGGCAAAGGAAATAAAAGAACCTGCCAGGATCATTGAAAGCGCCAAAGCAGTCAACACAGACCAACCACTCAGACTTGTCGAAATCCTCAAAAAACACATCCCTCGATTAAAAGGAAAGACCATCGGCATTCTTGGACTTGCCTTCAAACCAAACACCGATGACATCAGGGAAAGCAGAGCAATACCGATCGTCAAAGAACTACTCAGAAATGGAGCATGTATCAAAGCATATGACCCCCAGGCAATGGATAATTTCAAGAACCTCTATCCAACCATCGAATACTGCTCCTCAGCCTCAGAAGTCCTTTCCGCAGACGCTGTCCTCATCACCACTAAATGGAAGGAATTTGCTACCTTAGATTACCAGGGAAAAATCGTCATCGATGGAAGAAGACTTGAACAAGCAAAAAACGCAAAGATTTACGAAGGAGTATGTTGGTAGCATGAATATAAAAATTAAAAAGGCAGTGATTCCCGCGGCAGGACTTGGAACCAGGTTTCTCCCGGTCACAAAATCCATGCCAAAAGAGATGCTGCCGATCATAGACACACCAGCGATACACTTCGTCGTCAAAGAGGCAGTCGAAGCTGGTCTTGACGACATCATCATCATCACCGGACGAGGGAAGCGGGCTGTTGAAGATTATTTCGATGAATCACCAGAGATGGAGATGCATCTGGCAAAACATAAGAAAGATGATATCCTGAAAGCAATAAAAGAGATTTCCTCCATGGCAAATGTGCATTACATCAGACAGAAAGACCCAAAAGGATTACCTGATGCTATCCTAGCTGCGGAAAAACATATTGGGGATGAACCCTTTGCTGTTCTTTTAGGTGACGACATCATCACGTCTGAGATACCCTGCACCAGACAACTCATCGATGTCTACACCGCGTATCACTCTTCAGTGATTGCAGTCCAAGATGTCCCCCGAGAAAAAATCAGCAGGTACGGGGCGGTGAAAGCATCAATGATGACCCCTTCGGTCAATGGTCTGTTCCAGGTCGAACACATCATAGAAAAACCAAGAGTTGAAGAAGCACCCTCAACTCTGGCCGCTATCGGACGATACGTATTCACTCCCGAGATCTTTGATGCGATGAAACGCACGAAGCCTGGTGTCAATAACGAACTACAAATCGCAGACTCCATAAATCTCCTCTGCGAATCTCAAAAAGTATATGCTTGCGCGTTCAAAGGAAAACGCTATGACATCGGTGACAAACTCGGCTACATCCAAGCGATCATCGATTTTGCATTGAAAAACGATGAGCTCAAATCCGGGGTTTTGGCTTATTTGAAAGAACTGAACAAATAAGTAATTCTCAAATTACGAAGACGTTATTGAGAAACGAATTTTTTGATATGATCGACAATGAACTGGCGCTGTTGATCGGTCAACTCAGGAAAGATCGGAATGGAAACGATCTCCTGGGCAAGCTGCTCAGAAACCGGGAACTGACCCTTTTTAAACCCTAACGAAGCGTACGCTGGCTGTAGATTCAACGGAAGCGGATAATGAATCCCACACTCGATCCCCTGCTGTTTCAGATACGTCATCAGAGGCTCTCGCTGCTGCACACGTATCTCATACATGTAATACACATGCTTTGCTCCCTTTGCCTCTATGATTCGCCCAACTTTTGAAGGAAGATTCCTATCGTAAAAACGTGCATGTTCCCTGCGCAGATCAGTCCATTTCGAAAGATGAGCAAGCTTAACGTCTAATATCGCAGCCTGCAGCGCATCCAACCGATAGTTATACCCCTCGATCATATGTTCGTATTTCGTTGTCCGCCCATGATTCACAAACAAACGGATTTTCTCTGCAAGCTCATCATAGTTTGTCATCACCGCGCCGCCATCGCCATAGCACCCAAGGTTCTTTGCGGGAAAGAAACTAAAACACGCGATATCACCATAAAATCCGGGCTGATGACCCATCCACTCCGCGGCATGCGCTTGCGCCGCATCCTCGATGACAAACAGGTCGTGTTTCACGGCGATCTCTCGGATCCTCTGCATATCAGGCATCTGACCATACAAGTCGACGACGATGAGCACTTTTGTCTTCTTAGTGATTGCTTTTTCTAAGGCATCGATATTGATTAGCGCAGTCTGGGGTTCGACATCGACAAACTTGATTTTACCATCAACATACGAGATACACTCTGTCGTCGCAATAAACGTATTGGGGACGGTCAGGACCTCATCGCCTTTTTTTATTCCACTGGCAAGTAACGCCAGATGGAGTGCCGCAGTCCCATTTGCACAGCCGATACCATGCTTCACTTGGCAGAACCTAGCGAAATCCTCCTCAAATTTTTTTACAAATGGCCCCATGATGAACGAACAACTGTCCAGAACATCCTGGATGGCTGTATCAACCTCTTTTTTAATAGAACGATAATTCGCCTTCAGATCAACAAGAGGAATATTCATTCTGCTTTATCCCCCAGTGAGCGTAACTTCCGAGCAGGGTTCCCCGCGTACACCCCAGACTCCCGGATATCCTTTGTCACCACAGAACCAGCACCGATCACCACGTGATCAGTGATTGTGACCGGTAGAATCGTCGCGTTCGTCCCGATTGACACATAACTACCGACCTTTGTCGGTCTCCACAACGATCGATTACCACCAGCTGGTTTTCCCAATGAAAACAAATCATTCACAAACTTTACCCCATGCGAGATAAAACAGAAATCACCAATGGAAACAAGCTCGCAGATAAATGCATGCGACTGTACCCGACAGTTCTTCCCGATCTTTACGTTCCGCTGGATCTCCACGAACGGACCAATGAAACAATCATCACCGATCTCACATTCATAAAGATTCACCGGCTCAACAATCGTTACATTCTCACCAAACGTCACGTCCTTTATCTGCACCTTCTTAATCGTCGGTTTATTTCTCATAACCTGCCCCTCAATAACCATGACCTTTTACCGCAGCCCGATAGATCTTCTCGATAATCTGAACGGTCTTTAACCCGTCTAACAGATCGGTCGTAATACTTCCCCCATGGACCAACACGTCAATTACATTCTCATAGACCTTATCATGATTGGACATAGAACCTGTATTTGTCCCATACGTATTTGGTGGGTTCCCTGGCTCTAAGCCTGAAATCTTATACCCATCGATCGATTGATACTCAAGGATGTTCAGATACTGACCACCGACCTTCACGGTCCCTTTCTCACCAAACAACGTTATGGATCCTTCCATGTTCTTCCCAAAACTATCAATAGTAAAATTAATCGTCCCTACTGCCCCGTTGGCAAACTTCAGCACCACCACACCGGTGTCCTCGAACTCCACGACATCCTTATGCAAATAATTCTCGGTAAACGCCCGGGCCTCTTCAACGTCACCGACAAACCAATACAGCAGATCAATGAAATGACTGTACTGGGTAAAGAGCGTCCCCCCATCCATCTTCATTTTTCCTCGCCAGTCAGACCCTATATAATACTCACGATTCCTATTCCAGAAACAATTCACCTGCACATTGAGGATCTTCCCAAGCCTTCCTTCCTCAATTACCTTTTTTACTGCCTTTACCGGGGGGTTGAACCGATTCTGTTTCACGATAAACAACCGCCGGTTCGTCTCCTCAGCGGTATGGATCATCCGCTCGCAATCACGCACGGTCGTCGCCATCGGTTTTTCACACAATACGTTACAGCCTGCTTTCAACGCTTTTATGCTATGATCCGGATGAAGCCCGTTCGGAGTGCACACCGCAACCAAATCCAGCGCCTTCTCACCAGCAAGCAGCTCCTCAATCGAAAAATATGAATTGCACTTGTAATTATCTGCTGCAGCTTTCGCCCGGTCTTGTTTGATATCGCAGACTGCCACCAAATGACCCAGGCTGCTCGCATGTTTCGCATGCTGCGAACCAATATGGCCAACACCGACTACCGCGATGTTCAACTTTTTCATGTTAGTCTCTCTTTTCCCACGAGAAAAAACGTGGCGTCACTACCGATAATTCGTCTCCCCTATTTAAGAATAACAGACATGTTTATTACAATTTACTGTACACTATCCCTCTGAGAAAACCCGCACCGTACCCTACATGGATCAACAAATAAAACAAAATGCTGCTCACCACGACACTTGGTTTTCGAGTAATCTGCAGGGTGCTCATCATCGACATCAGGACATAGGCCACGATGAGACAGGGGACCACCCACAGGGGTAACACACGCAACAAGGTTAACACCACAATAAGAACACCACCAATGATGAAACCAGGTCCAAGCAAATGGAAAAACCTCAGGGTATCAGGATGCTTTTTCACCATCTTCGCACGAGCGATCCCATAGCGGTACATCTGACGCCACAACGAACGGATCGAATCCCGCTTAAAATGATACACCCTCGTTTTCGGTGTATACAATATTTTATATCCTGCCTTCCGAAGCCTGATATCAAGTTCATAGTCCTGGCCACACCAAAAAACAGGATCAAAACCCCCGACTTTCTCCACTGCCTCTTTTCGATAGCATGAAAACGACAGATGATCGGTATACTTTTCTTCGGGGAACACCGCGTTCTGAGAAAAGAAACTCCGACCGCCCATGAAACTCAAAAACGCTGCCCCGGACACCTCCCCAATAAAATTCTGCTTCCCTGGTGAAAGATTCGAACACCCGACCGCGACCACATCAGCAGGTAGATTCTGCAATCTTACAGCAAGCTCTTTGAGAAGGTTCTTTTCGGTGACAACATGGCCAGAGTAATTCATCAGCATCTCACCGGTCGCCTGTTGAATACAGATGTTCCGACCGATAGAAGTATTGCCTGTCGGATTTTCAAGAATGCGTATATTAGAATATTTTTTCATATACTGCTCAGCGATCGTCCGTGTGTTGTCGGTACATTTCCCTATTGCAAGTAAAATCTCCATCTTCTCTGCAGGGAACTCGACCGCAAGCAAGGAGTCTAAGCACTGTGCCAGGGTTTTTTCCTCATTTAAAATCGGTATCAGAAATGAAACCTTCGGGTAATCCTCTGCCATCTCTTCTGGAAAACAGCAGAACGTATTTAATGTTAATCACACTACCTTGCTGACAAGAAAAGTGATGTTGTCTATGAAAAAAAACACACCGGAACAACTCGCTCAGCACATCATCTCATTCTATAACGAATATGATCTCCGCGTCTCCGGGAAAATCAACGACCAAACCGCGTATCAACTCATCCAAACCATCGAACAAAAATACCAAACAGACGCTATAAAACTCTTTGATGGGACCCATCTTTGGAATCTCCTGCGAATATTCCTGTATTCCAATTTCCAGAAACTCGGCCAACCGAGCACCCAAAAAAAATTTTGCAAAAGTAACATCGCGTCGATTCTTTCGCTATTCAAAGAAAGCTTTGTCCCCCTTAATCTTCCAAAAAACATCACGGTGTGTGGGTTTTCCAGTGGCGAAAGCAGAAAACTCTACAACAACACCTACTACGACATTTACCTCGATCCGCTTTATGAGATATTGGGAGAGCGCCTCGCGGTTTTTGAATGGCCGGAGACAACCGGGCATCGGAGAAAATATGACCATCCCGTGTACTCACGACACCATGTCCCCATGCACATTCCACTCTGGTCAAAAACCTTCTGGGATCTCCTTTATAACAGACTTATCGGTCGAAAAAACTTTACATTAGAATCAGAAGAAGTCCTTCAGGAAATCATCGAATATATTAGCACCACGGCCTTGGTTGATAAAGCCAAACTCACCAAGGATATCAATGATTTCATCACTGTCTTTGTCTCCATCAAACACTTCCTCCACAATATCCTAAAGAAGATAAAGCCAAAAGCAGTGATCATCCGATGCGGGTACGGACGATTCCCCATGGCACTCTCCCAAGCATGCAGGGAACTCGGAATTCCACCTATAGAAATCCAGCATGGTCTCATCACTGCGTACCTCCCCGCTTACCGACGAGCGACCCCTACGACAAACATGGACTGCGTACCGGAATATCTCCTCACCCATGGCGATATCTATACAGATCTGGTACGAGACGGTAACCTCTTCGATAAAGACAAGGTTATCTCGACAGGATACCCTTATCTTCAACGCACTTTAATGGAGAAAAAAGCAACCCCTGCTCAGAAACAAACATTCTCACCATTTCCTCAGAACATTTTATTCACCTCCCAGTGGATCGTTGCCGCTGAAATAAAAGACTTTATCATCAAGGTCGCAGACCAACTCGAACAAACATATATGAATGTCGGGATTCTTTTTAAACCACATCCCTATGATAAAAACGATTACACAGACCTACAAAAAAATAAGCACATAATCCTAATAGATAAATACGAAGACACCTTCAAACTCTTCAGCGTTGCTGATATCCACTCCACCGTGTATTCCACAAGCGGTCTAGAGGCGATGGCATTCGGAACACCAAATATCTTTGTTGACCTCTATAACATGGTCGACAACACCACAACACCCTACATTGTCAGCTCACCGGCACGATTTGTTGAATCAGTCAACACTATCTTCGCACACTATCCTGAGGCGATAGTTGAAACCAAAGCAGTTGCAGACCTCTTCTTCACACCAGACCCTGAAAAACACTTTAAAAAATTCTTCACCGACCTAAAAATCCTGTAATCCTTATTCATAAGCAAAAGGTTTTTAGGGAATTTCTGATTTGCCATCCCAAGAGAGGCAGAAAAGAACATCTTCTGTTCTGTCTAAAAGGAGAAGAAACATTATGATAATAAACCAACATATGACTCCTTATATCATCGCAGAAACCGCATATAACCATGAAGGAGACATCAAATACCTCAATCAGATGATCGAAGAAATCGCTACATTAAAACTCAACGCTGTAAAATTCCATCTCCTGCTAAACCTTGATAGTTACATGAGCCGATCACATCCCCTGTATCAAAAAATGAAGAAATGGATGTATACCCAGAACCAATGGAACGATATTTTCTCGTTTGCCACTAAAAAAAAGCTTGACATTGTCGCGTTATGTGACGATGTCGAAAGCATTCAATACATAGTCTCAAAGAAAAAACAGATTGCTGCTCTTGAACTGCATGCAACCAGTCTAAACGATTTCTTCATGCTTACAGAAGTAGCTAAGTTCGACGGTCGTATCATCCTTGGGATTGGCGGCTCTTCTCTGAACGACATCTCCTATGCTGTTGATTTCCTCCGGCATCATGGGAAGAAAGATATCCTGCTCATGTACGGGTTCCAGAGTTATCCGACGAATTACGAGGACGTCAACCTGGCCAAGATGCACGCGATCCAAGACCTCTTTCATCTCCCCGTCGGGTACGCAGACCACACAGGATATGACGACCCCAACAATGCAGTCATCAGTGTCGCTGCTGCACTCATGGGCTTTCCGGTTCTTGAAAAACACTATACGCCAGACCCTGGGAAAGAACGCATCGACTATCACGCAGCGGTTGGAAAAAAACAAATGAGCTGCATTCGTGAGCTTATGAAAATCGCAGTGCAAATCCATGGCAGCGGTCAAATCACCCTCAGTGAACCAGAGAAAGCCTACGGTAACATCGGACCAATGAAAAAAGCAATTGTCGCCAAACAAGAAATCAAAAAAGGAGAAAAACTGACCCTGGAGAATTTATGGTTCAAAAGGACGGCAGAGGAAAGTACGATACCGCAGAAACAAGTCTTACAGTTGATTGGCTCCAAAGCAAAAGTCGACATAAGGAAAGACGAGACGATCGACTTCAGTAAAATCGAATATAAATTTAAGACCCTAAATCTTGAACAGTTCACGAATGTAAAGAAATGACAACAATTCGGATGGACACTCTATGAGAATAGGTTTTTTGATCACTGCACGGTTGAAATCAACGCGACTACCCTTGAAGATCATGAAGGATCTGAACGGAAAACCAGTGATCCAGCGTATCGTGGAACGCGCACAGGAAATTCATGGCATCCCAAATGCCGATATTGTCATTTGCACATCTGCAAACCCTCAGGACAGACCCCTCATCGACATAGCAGAAAAAACCGGTGTCTCGTATTTCCTGGGGGATCCTGACGATGTCCTGAAAAGGCTTCATGATGCCGCTCTTCATCATAACCTGGATTATACGCTCGGGATCACCGCGGACAACCCCTTATTCTCTGTTGAATATGCAAACAAGATTGTTGATGTGATCAAGCAACAACGACCTGATTTTATTAAGATACAGGGTCTCCCCTTCGGGGCTGCAGCCTGGGGCATGAATGTCAAAGCACTACAAACCATCTGTATCGTTAAAACCATTGTCGACACAGAGATCTGGGGGTACCTCATCGACCGACCTGAGCTTTTCGGTGTGATCACACTTAAGGCGGACAAGCAGGTCAACAGACCAGAATATCGTCTTACTCTTGACTATACAGAGGATTACCAACTTATCAACCATCTCTACACGACCATCCCCTTCAAAACAACCCTTAACTTAGAAAAAGTCGTCGAATACCTCGATATACACCCGGAGATAGCAGCGATAAACTCCTTATGCGTCCAGCTTGATTTAGAACAGAAAGTCAAAGAACAAATCGATAAGAACTACCACGAACATTTCCAAGAAATAAAAAAAATTAAACAAGACGTTTACTCTAGAAAAATGATGTGATGCCTGATCTTGTTCATCATCTGGCCATAAAATGAACTTTTAATACTGGTACATCGTTACCTTTGACTAACTGTCACGCTGGGAATCTATGGGAAAAATCATACAACTGGGAACAAAGTGCATTGGCGACAAACAACCTTGTTTTATCATTGCAGAAGCAGGCGTGAACCACAATGGAAAACTCAACATTGCAAAGAAACTTGTAGACGTGGCTGTCCTTGCAAAGGCAGATGCCGTGAAATTCCAGACCTTCAAAACAGAAGGAGTCGTCACTAATGACGTCGGAATCGCATCATACGCCAAGAAAAACATCGGGAAAAACCTCACCCAGCTCGAGATGATCAAACGATATGAGCTGAGATACGATGAATTCAAACAACTGAAGAAATATTGTGATAAAAAAAAGATATTGTTTTTATCCACGCCTCATTCATTTGATGCTATCGATTTTTTGGAAGACCTTGTGCCTGCCTATAAGTTTGGTTCAGGGGATCTTACCAACACTAAAGCACTGCACTACGCAGCACGAAAACACAAACCAATCATCCTGGGAACCGGTATGGCCACCCTCAGTGAAGTACGCACCGCTATTCGAACGATCCGAGCAACGGGAAACCATCACATCATCGCACTCCATTGTACTACCAATTATCCTTGCCCGTTAGCAGAAGTAAATCTCCGTGCGATGCTGACGATGCAAAATACGCTTAATTGTCTGGTCGGATACTCAGATCACACGGTAGGAATTACCGTTCCCATCATGGCAGCAACCCTTGGTGCAGTGGTCATCGAGAAGCATTTCACACTTGATAAATCCATGTCCGGTCCTGATCATAAAGCTTCCCTCGAACCAGAGGAGCTCACCCAGATGGTGACTGCGGTTCGAAACGTCGAAACGACCCTAGGTAGCTATGCGAAAAAACCAACACCCTCTGAAAAAGAAATCATGAAACTCGTCCGAAAAAGCATTGTCGCAAACCAACATATCAAAAAAGGTGTAATTATCCGTAATACCATGCTTGCCATCAAACGACCGGGGAACGGTCTTTCACCAACCAAAATAGAACAAATCCTGGGAAAGAAAACAAAAAAACCTATCCAAAAAGATGAACGTATTCGTCTGAATATGGTCGAATGATTATGAGAACGATTGCTGTCGTTACCGGTACCCGAGCAGAATACGGATATCTCAAGCCACTCATGCAAGCAATCCAACAAGAAAAAGCGCTCCGATTACTGCCAATCATTACGGGGATGCATCTGCTCCCTCAATTCGGCAGCACCTACAAAATCGTCAAACGTGATTTTCCTGGCGCAAAAAAAATCGAAATGACCTTGAATGGAGATAAACTTGCTCATATGGCTGAATATCTGGCCTCAGGAATCAATAATTTTGCACAATTCTTTGATAAGAACCGCCCAGATATCCTTGTTGTCCTTGGTGATCGCAGCGAATCATTGGCTGCTGCGCTTGCCGCTTTATATCTCAACATTCCCATCGCGCATATCAACGGAGGTGATGTGAGCGGCACCACCATAGATGAATCCATCCGTCATGCGATTACAAAAATCTCCCATATCCACCTTGTTCACACCAAGGAAAACGCAGAACGAGTAGAAAAGATGGGTGAAAACAAAAAAAGAATTTTTATCACCGGTGCACTGACCCTTGATACCATCATGCATTCGAAGATACCATCAAAAAAAGAAATATTCAAAAAATATCATCTCAACCCAAAAAACACAACGTTTCTTGTTGTTCAACATCCCCTTACCACGTTAAAAGACCAAGGATACACTCAACTCAAAGAATTATTGCAGGCGCTGGATTTGCTGAAAGAACAGACTGTTCTCATCTACCCGAACTGCGATGCAGGCGGTAAAAAATTCATTGACCTGATAGAAACATATGAAAAAAAACCATATCTTCATGCCTTTAAAAATATGCCGCATGAAGAATATCTCAGCGTCATGAAATCCGTTGATCTTATGATCGGCAATTCTAGTAGTGGTATCATCGAAGCACCTTTTTTTAAAATCCCGGTCATAAATATCGGGAGCAGACAGCAAGGACGAGAGCGATCCGCAAACATCCTTGATGTCCCACCAGAAAAAAACAACATCATAAAGAGTATCGATTTCGCTCTTCATAATAAAGAATTCCAACAGAAAGCTCGCCTCAGCAAAAATCAATTTGGAGCTGGAAATGCTGCACAAAAGATGGTAAAAATCTTTAAAGAACTTCCCCTTGATGAAAAACTCATCCAAAAACAAATAACATATTAAGCAGGCAACTATGACCGAAAAAAGATTTAAGAAATGGAAACCGCCGACCTTTAATAAAAATGATACCACACAGTGGAATTGGATGTGTCAACATCACAAAAACCTGAAACTAGGCAACTCTGTCGATATCGGTGCGTTCACCTACATCAACGCCAAAAAAGGAGTAATTATAGAAGATTCTGTACAAATAGGGTCTCACTGCTCGCTTTATTCACTTTCAACCATCGATAACAAAGAAGGAAAAATCACCTTAAAAAAGAACTGTCGAATAGGAACACATTCTGTCATTATGCCTGGAGTGACCGTTGGCGAAAATACAATCATTGGTGCTTACAGCTTTGTAAACACTGATATACCAGATAATGTTTTAGCCTACGGAATTCCCGCAAAAAAAATAAGAAATCTTACAAAAAAGAAAGAGAAAAACTGATGGAGGAACTATCATGAGATATTGTAAGAAATGTGTCATGCCTGATACACGACCATATATGAAATTTAACGAGGAAGGAATCTGTTACCCCTGTCAAGCAGCAGAACATGTGAAAAAAACAGATTGGAAGAAACGCTGGGGGGAGCTTGAGAAACTTGCTGATGAATACCGAGGGATGAACGGGGATTACTACGATTGCATGATCACCGCAAGCGGTGGAAAAGACAGCTACTACCAAACCTACATCATGAAGGAAAAACTTGGGATGAACCCCTTGCTGGTAAGCGTCGATAACTTCACATGGACACAAACCGGTCATCATAACTGGGAGAACATCCGCACTGAATTTGGCGTTGACGCCCACGTCATGTCATTGAACCCGAAAGTCTGTAAGAATCTGTTTAAAAAAGCGTTAGAGCGACTTGGATCACCAACCTGGTATTTTGACAAAGCGATCTACGCGTACCCCCTGCAGATGGCCGTAAAACTGAACCTGCCTTTGGTCATTTACGGTGAAGACACGAACTTCCTCTATGGTGGGCCAAACACAGAGGAAACCCCGAGTGCCATGAAACAGATCACCAATGATGTTGTAAAGCCAGTCCCCTGGGATACATGGCTTGATAAAGACATCACCATGAAGGATGTCAACCCAGGGATTTTTCCATCTGAGAAAGAAATAAAAAAGATAAAACTCAATCCCATATTCCTCAGTTACTTCCTCCCCTGGAGCGGCTATAAGAACATGCAGTTCGCAAGAACCAGGGGGTTCAAAACACTCGATGATACCGGCGAATGGAAACGAGACGGGTTCCTTGAGCAATACGATCAAATCGACTC
>DQIQ01000094.1 GCA_003942085.1 Thermoplasmata archaeon
CCCGGTAGTGTAGATATAGTTTCGTCAAAGGGTAAGTCAGTGTATCTTTCATCCCGAGGATGTCAGAATGTTTATCGCTATCCTTCACACCTTCACTTTGACCCAATCTTACCGAGCTTTCGCATTTCACCTTCAGCGATCCCCCCCCTCATCGCTCACTGCAACAGCAGGGTTTGTGATTTGCGGTACCATTATACTCGTTGTGTCTACCATGTGCAGAAGACAATAAAACAAGTAATGTTATATCATTTTTTCAGGTAATTTCTCCCCTCGTAATTGAAAAAAGGGAACATTATTTTTATTATTTCTACCGTAATGTATATCGGAACTCCCATCCAAAAGTAAAAGCACATCTGGTGGATATCTTTGAAGAAATTCTCTTTTATCGCACATATGCCAGATACTCCGGGATCCCTTCACCGGGCTGCTGAGATCATCAAAAAATATGAAGGTAATATTAATCGTATACAGTATGATCGGCGAATTGACCCCGCAACCGTGTTTTATGAAGTTACTGCTTCAAAAGAAGCATTCAGGGAAATTACAAGGGATCTAGCGCTTATAGGATATCTTCAGACGTCATTAAAACCGCAGGACTTTTTAAAGTTCTGTGTTTATCTTCCGCACCAGCCAGGTGCACTCTATGAATTCCTGAAGATTACCACATCGGTTGGAGCCAACATAGCATTTATTGATTTTGATGACAAGGGAAGGCATCCCGATCGTCTCACCGTCAGCCTGAACCTTGAGCAAAGCTCGGTAGTTGACCATCTTTTAAACCAGCTGAAATCATGCTACCGTCTCGAAATCCTTGAATACGACACAACGGGAAAACATCTCGATGATACGGTTTTTTATGTCAGGTATGCCCAGGCAATACGTGAACTCATCGGCGAATCAGAAGAGAATTTTTTACTCTCGTTCCTTGCTGATACAAATCACATTGTGCAGGAGCTGATGGCACAGGGGAATGATCCACGGAAAGTTTTCGAGAGTGTCCTTATAACCGGCAAGACGATGTGGGCGACAACCCGGGACAGGTTCTATGCCGATGTCCAGAAATTTCAGATTACTGAACATTGCACCCTTTTTTGCTTCCAGGTTCCCTGCGGGGGGAATATTTTTTTGATTTCCACCACAGAAGAAAAAATCCTGATCGATACCGGCTACGGAATTTATCACCCTGACGTTCTGTCAATGCTTTCGAGGTATGGTCTTGGGGATGAACAACAGGTATCGCGGATCATTGTCACTCACGCAGATGCGGATCATTGTGGAGCAGCAGGGTATTTCACAGCGCCAATTTTCATGCACCAAGGTACTCTTGGTATCATTAAAAAGAACAATCGTGCGTTTGGCTCACGAAATGAACATTCAATCCTTGAAGAGTTTTATACCAAAATGATCAACCTTTTCTCAAAGTTCAATTCCCCGGCCAACGTAGAATGCTTCTCTCAGCACTGGGTAACGATGCGGGGAATTTTTCCGGTAATAGATCTGGTGCGTATCGGAGATCTTGAACTGGAAGTCCTGGAAGGTCTTGGCGGACACACCCATGGACAGATCTATCTGTATTCCCGAAAAAATGGGCTGTTATTCGCAGCGGACAGTCTGATCAACTTTTCAAGTCTCACAAAAGAGCGTGCTGATTACAGCTCATTTGCTGCTTTTCTTGTAACCTCGGTTAATGTGGACAGCGATCTGGCAAAAAAAGAACGAAAGGCACTGCTTGAAATTGCTTTTGATACTGATAAAGCCCTGATAACCACCGGTAAACGATGCCTTATTTGCGGGGGGCATGGAGCAGTATCAGTTCTTGAAGAGAACAACCTTGTTTCTTACGGACGTGTTGATCGGTATCAACCATATAATTCATGAAATTTGAACGAAGGATAAAAATAATTGCGACTCATGTTTTTTTTCTACAAAATGGCATAACCAAGTATTACTGCCAGATTTGTAGCCATTTTCTGGTTTTGTCGTGTTCCAATAATTAATACTTTTTTTAAGCGGGGGCCCGAAACTACGAAATTCTCATCTACTATGTGATTGCATCTTTTTATGAAAGAAGCATGGAAAGTCACCGAGTACAGGATATGATGCGGCTGATGGCATCAAATATCCGGGCAATCGCTAATACAATTTCAGACAGGGATGTCGAAAAATTTATTGCAGAACTGCTTAAAGCAAAGCGTGTCTATGTAATGGGAGCGGGACGGTCCGGACTTGTTGCAAAAGCATTTGCCATGCGACTGATGCATCTTGGGTTACAGGCATTTGTTGTCGGGGAAACGATCACACCCTCATTGAACAAAGGGGATATCATGGTTGTCTTCTCAGGTTCCGGCCGAACCAAGACCGTCGCCGATATTGCGGAAACCGCAAAGGAGATAGGTGCGAAAATCTGCCTGATAACTTCAAA
Source organism: Thermoplasmata archaeon (assembly GCA_003942085.1). Taxonomy (GTDB): domain Archaea; phylum Thermoplasmatota; class E2; order DHVEG-1; family DHVEG-1; genus SM1-50. Next base: position 2,423 of record DQIQ01000094.1, read on the forward strand.
TGCAGAATCGAGAATCGGAAAGATATCAGACTGCATCGTGATTATCAAACATCACCGGGATGAAGTGGGGGATGATGCTGTTGAATTTGAAATTCGTCAGATGATGGGGGATCACAAGTCGTTTGCACCGCTGGGCACTCTCTTTGAAACAACTTCGATGATCTTTGCCGATGCAGTTATTTCCCGGTTGATGGAGATCACCCAGGTTGATGAGACTGCACTTAAGAACCGTCACACAAATATCGAATAAATGAGGAGAACGATGATATGAAATTGAAATTTGCCGAGCGGGTACAGGGTATAGAAATATCCGGGATCAGGAAAATATTTGAAGCTGCGGGTCCTGATTCGATAAACCTGGGTCTTGGACAGCCGGATTTTGATACGCCGCAACACATAAAAGATGCAGCGATTGAAGCGATTCTAGAAGGAAAAACCGGCTATACAAATAATACAGGAATTCCTGAACTACGAAGTGCAATATGTAAAAAATTTGAAAAAGAGAACGGAGTTGCCTATGAAAAGGATCACCTGATTGTAACTGCAGGTGCAAGCGAAGCACTCCATATCATTATGCAGGCACTGGTTGATGAAGGTGACCGGGTCCTCTGCCCGGACCCGGGATTTGTATCTTATGCCGCCCTTGCAACCCTTGCAGGCGGGCGCCCGGTAAGTATGCCACTCACAACGGATCTTCATGTAGATGTGGAGAAGGCAAAAACACTGATGGACGGTGCACGGATCATGGTCCTCAATTCCCCGGCCAATCCCACAGGATCTGTTGAAAATAAAGATTCAGTCCGTGCACTTGTTGAATATGCTCATGATGCAGGAGTCACAGTAGTGTCCGATGAAGTATATGAACATTTCATCTACGGTCAACAACACTGGAGTGCTGCCCGGTTTGGTGAAAATGTGATTACCGTTAATGCAACAAGCAAGACCTATGCGATGACCGGCTGGCGGTTAGGATATCTCGCCGCTCCTGCAGAGATAGTGGCACAATGTCTGAAGGTTCACCAGTATTGCCAGGCATGTGCTACTTCAATTTCCCAGTATGCGGCTCTTGCGGCCTACGAAGGGGATCAGAGCCCGGTAACAATGATGCGCGACGAATATAAGGTGCGGCGGGATCTCTTCTGCAAAGGACTGGCAGCTCTGGGATTTTCATTCCCGGTTCCCGAAGGTGCATTCTATGCGTTTGTACCGATGAAACCTGATCTCATTCAGAGAATTATCGAAAATGGCATTATTATTGTCCCGGGAACAGCGTTTGGCGCAAATTCCCCGGAATATGCCCGTTTCAGTTACGCAACCTCCCGGCAAAACCTGAACCGGGCTCTTGACAGAATAC
>DQIQ01000095.1 GCA_003942085.1 Thermoplasmata archaeon
ACTGCCGGATGAAGCAGATTAACCGGGTGATAGAGAGCTCTCCACGTCGTTTCCAGCGTGTCGGGAGAGTGAAACTGACCGTGGTGTATATGCTTGCAATTGTTTTGAATTTCTTCAGGATACGTCCAATGTTCCTGAAGCGATTTATCATTGACCGTTGATTTCATCAACGAAGAACACTGAACCGATTTCGATTTTGGTAAACGAAATACCAGGATTATTTCCTTTTTGTGTAAACCCCTATGAGAAAAGCAATGGGAATTCCCCACAACGGGTATGCAATGATGGCAAACAGTTCCACACCCTCAAGAATCGTTCTTGCCAAAGGAGTATCATTGCCGAATGCTGTCATGAACGCAATAAAAAATACGGTGAACCAGACCGCAATGAATATTGCAACTGCCCATATACCCCGTTTCCAGTTCTTTTTGATATCGTCCAGGATGTTCAGGATATTTCTCTCCTAATACTCTGTCCCAATTGTGGTTTTTTAGTATTCCAGTATCTCGTTTTCTTGAAATTACGATATATTTTTTAGAATTTTTGTTCATTGAAATTTACAAGTATTCACCATGCCGTCCGCTATTTCCCTGATCTCTTTTACGAACGATCACAAGAACTCCTATGAGGATGATTGCGGCCAGTGCAGCAGCTCCTGCCACGGCAGTGTTCGGCTGTTGCCAGATATTGGCAATAACTACCCCGATTAAACCCCAGATGACCGGAATGGTATACCAGACGTTACCGTTGGTTTTGTAGATTATTACGGAGGCAACACTACCCGTTGCCAGGAGGAGAAACAGGGAAAATGATGTCTCAATTGTGCCTAGCATGCCGGAATCTTTGAGAATAGCAGCGATATTAACAAAGACTGCAAGGCTGCACCACCCAAGCAGGAGGCTGATGGGTGCGAGTACAGCATATTCTTCGGTTTTTGTGAGACGGGACTGATCCACTGTCAGGCGCATAATCGCAACCAGGAGCGATGCAAGAATCCAGATGAAAATTGCAATCAGGATCCATTCACTGCCGATCTCGAACTGCGCTACCAGGGCATAGGCGGTTACTCCGATAAACGCCGATGCCGTGTAAAAACCAACGCGGCGAAGGATCTTATCTTCATGATGTACAGGAAGTGCCTGGTATATCCCGTACGCAATACAACCGGCGTAAATCAAAAACCAGATGAAAAAACTCCAGTAAATCGGTTGCACCTGGGGAACGCTTCGCATAGACTGGCTGCCGATACCAATACCGATACCAAAAGCAGGGAGCAGGGTGACCAGAAACTGGGCAAAGGAAGATATAAGGTTTGTTCCCTGCCGGATCATATCCCGTGTTTCCTGGGGGACTTTCATAATTTTTACCTCGTCAATATTAGGTATTCAGTACACTAAACGATATGATTTGTGGATGAGGTGAATCGAATGCACGCGTTGAAGAAGGGGCTATGTGAGGTGATAATTATGAATCGGATTGAAAAATTGGATGGGAAAGTTGAAGCAATGAAGTTAATCCGGTCTTGAATACCAGAATCTTCCATAATCATCTTTTTTTTCAACAAGGGTCCGGTTTTTTACGCATTTTTTCAAGTAACCCCTGAACATTGCCATCTGTATATCGCCGATATTTGAGGTAATAGCGGAGGTGGTGAACCTTCCATTGAATTTTTTAAGATAAATTTCCAGTTGTTTTTCCATTCTTAGTTCCGGACTTTCCCTTATCGCCGGCGTCCACGTTCGATTACTGGCAGGTAATTCGATGTTGCATGAATCAAATGTACACTTAGCGTTCTTCTCCTCCGTCCAGATATTTGCGCACCGTTTACAATGAAGGGTGTCCACCATGACATACACCTCTTCACTGCCACAGACCGGACACCTCCCTTGTGTCACCTTTACCACCTCTCCTGCAGGTACCTATTGGTTCTTCATGTACATTAATTAATATAGAACTAGATGGAAATGTATTTCTGTATATATATAATCTTCTATGAAGATTCTGGATTTTTCTAAGGTTCTTTTCTTTGATGGTTCTTTCTCCTAACTGCATTTTAAATAGATTATCCTCTCTCAATTAGATCATCGAATCCAAGGCGATGATAGGAAATATCCTCCCTGGGCCCTTAACCGCGTATATCACCAGGCAGACATTGCTACCGGGAAAGGCTGGGTGAGAAATCCACATTGCCGGTTTAGTGGATGAGGTGAAGTTGCATGATTAAAGAAAAATACTTAAAAAAACTAATCGTAGCACCCGGAAAAAAAGTAAAACTCAAGGATTTTCCCACCGGGTGGGCACAGAACGAGGAATTCAAAAGCCTGGGAAAAGACGCGTTGAAAGAACAGGCGTCAGAATTACTCGAAGCAAACAGGAACACCTTAGCCCAGGCACAGGAGCTGCTCTGGGCAAGTAACATATATTCGGTGCTTATTGTGCTCCAGGGTATGGATACGTCCGGAAAGGACGGGACGATCAAGCATGTGATGTCCGGGGTCAATCCCCAGGGGTGCAGGGTCACCAGTTTCAAAGAACCCACTCCCGAAGAGACAGATCATAATTTCCTCTGGCGGTATACAAGGGCCCTCCCTTCACGCGGGGAGATTGGCATCTTCAACCGTTCCTATTATGAGGATGTTCTCGTCGTCAAAGTCCATCCGGAAATCCTTAACAAACAGCAACTTCCGCCCGGCAGGAGAGGTGATAAATTCTGGAATGCACGATACGATGATATCAATGCATATGAGCGTCACCTGGTCAAGAACGGTACTCTTATCCTGAAATTTTTCCTCAATATCTCCAAAGAGGAACAGAAACGGCGTCTCATGGAGCGCCTGGAGAACAAGGAAAAATACTGGAAATTTGCCTTGTCTGACCTTGCGGAACGCCGGTACTGGGATGATTACCAGGAAGCCTACGAAATAATGTTTTTTAAAACAAGCACGGATGAAGCACCCTGGTATATCCTCCCTGCAGACTTCAAATGGGTAGCCCGGACGGCGGTTGCCGATATTGTCTCGACAAAAATCCAGGCACTCGATCTGCAGTTCCCCAAAGTTTCCGAAGAAAGCCTGAAGAATCTTGAAAAGGCCCGGAAAGAACTGAAAAATGAGTGAATTTTTATCTCTTTTTTCTCAGGTAATGTGAATACTGCATCGGGTATTATGCCATGCAACGGGATTGACCCTTACTTAGTGTACTGGTTGTGCGAGTAACCTTTGAACATCGTCAATGGTAGCCACCAGTTTTATTTCCATGGTATTGAACGCAGACCATTGTACAATCTCGGGCTCCATCGCCATTTTCTGAAACGCTTCAAGAGTTGGTGCATTAAATACTTCATACAGGGTATGTTCAGAAAGAGCAAACCAGGCGCCCAGAAAGGAGATATTATACTTCTTCATCAGCGATTCCAGCGTATTGAGCAGATTTATGTGGATCTGTCGTGTTTTTTCATTAAACATCCAGCAGCTCTCAGGAGCATGTCGTGAAATCAACAGGAATGTCGGCATAATGTTGTCTCACCGGATGTCACTCCACCGCTCAATTATTTAATCATTTCTTATGTGAGGATGTTCACACATCTCGGTTCTATTAGTGGAAATCCACCGGTTTTATTACATTCCGGAGATGATCTTCTGCTGGTCATGACGCATCCTCCCCGCATAACCGATGAATCTGTTCTTGTCCGCTGGATGAGTCTTGAGATTGCAAAGATGAACGAGGGAGTAGTTTCACAACGCAAGTC
>DQIQ01000096.1 GCA_003942085.1 Thermoplasmata archaeon
GTCGTTGTTGCCTGTGCGATTGCAGCGAGGGTAGGATAGCAGTGACGGTTGTTGTAGTGGTTGGTGATCCATGCGAAATCTATGTCTTTGGATTCTGCAAGTTTACAGAAGTTGACAACTTGCTTTACATTGACATTTCCTGGTACAAATTCAATTCCATATGTCAAGGGTTATTCACCTCATGGAGTATTACCGTCCGCGGATTTAAATAAATTATCATTTTGCGTTGACCCTTTTGCACTATCCGCTCAAAAAATGCTCATTTTAAGGTTTTTTTCCATTGAGAGCTGTCTTTGGGATAATGGAGCGAAGGTGAACGCACCGGTATATACTAAATTGGTCGTCCCTCTGGCGTTTTCTTCATTTCTCCCTTTCAATCACCAAAAGATTCCTGATTAATGCTACAAACGATTTGTAATAATAACGACGTATTCTAACCAGAAACGTGCATATTCGATTTTGTCTTTTTATTAATTATGAATTTTTTTCAAATCGGAATCAACAAAATTTTTGATGATATTCTCTCAAACCATTTACTACTTCAAAGCGATACACTATAAGATATTGAACTTCTAGCAAGTAATAGTACATTAAGGATTAATAACTTTAAAACTGCTTAAATTGGGATTGAGACATGCGCATACTTGCATTAGGATTAGGCGGAGCTGGCTGCAGAATAGTAAACAGTCTTTATTCGACTGATCGACGCAGCAGCAAGGTGGCATGCGTACAGGCTCTTGCAATCGATGTTCATGCCGATACATTATCCCAGCTTGACGGAATGCCGGAGACCGCAAAACTATTCTTTCCTCCTCTGGATCAGAGTATTCACCCGGAAGAAGAAGGGACTAGTCAGACAGCAACAATAGATATCGGTGAAATTGTTGCACGTATCCACAATATTGAGAGCGGGGAGACTGATGCAATCTTTGTGTGTTGCGGGCTTGGCGGCAGTATGGTGGATATTGCTCCGCATCTCATTACAACTCTTCGTGCATCAGTAACAGAACCGATCTTTGGTCTTATCACGCTACCCTGTCTTGCAGAAGGTGAGCGCCGTTCAGCAAAAGCAGCAGATGATATAGAAATGCTGTCACCACTTCTTGATGGGATTATTCTCTTTGACAATGAGACATGGTACAAAAAGACCAAAGCGCAGCGATCAAGGCTGGTAAAAAAAGAAAAGGGACTCGCTGAAAAACTCGGATTTAAGAAAAGTGAACCCGAGATTTCTCCACAACTGGCCACATATTTGCTCTTAAATGAGGCAATTGTCAGAAGAATAAGCCTGATCCTCAGAGCCGGGGAATTCAAGGCTGATGGCGGGCTTGATCTTGCGGAGGTTGTGCTGGATTCTGGTGAGGTGCTCAATACTATGAAGGGAATGGGGTATATTACGATCGGATATGCTGTTGAGCGTCTCCCCCATAATCCATTGAGTTTCTTGACCAACCTGCGTCCAACCGGTTTTTTTGCTGACGAACATATAAAGAAAGCATCACGGATTGTCGACCTGGCAAAGCAGGCGATCTATCATGAGATATCAACTCCCTGCGATATGACGAGCGCGCATAAAGCATTAATTCTGATCGCCGGTCCATCACATGAACTCTCATTGAAAGGGTTTATGACGGTACGTAAATGGATTGACAGGAGTATTGCCGGACTTGAGACGCGGTCCGGGGATTATCCCGTGATGAATACGAAAAATGTGGCGATTATCGTCATGCTCTCGGGCCTTGAAAATATTCCCCGTCTCACCGAACTCAAAGAAATCCAGAGCCAGTACAAATCCAGTCATCAGGATAGCTTTACTGAAGGAAAGTACTCTCATTCTAAAACAAACGCTGTGCCTGAAGGATCCGGTGTCCAAAGCGGAACCGTAGTAACTTCAACTATTCGTGAAGAGGAGAATTTAAAAGATGAGATGCTTGTTCTGCCGCTTCAGGTACCCAAACGTCATGCAACCTCTATGTACGCTCCGGTGAGTATTTCGGGTCAATCAGAAGATATTGATTCCTATGAATATGAGGCGCCGCGTCGCGTAACACCCCAACAAGATGCATTGCCTCTGAAAACCTTGCCAGATTTAAGAGAAACACCAAAAAAGTCCCCGCATGTTTTCACAACGACTCCTCATACTCCTCATAAGACTACCTCCACCTCCCAGATAACCGGCGATGATACAGGCACTAAGTCAGCGATGGTGAGAACTCCTGAACCACGGCGTCGGGTAGTTGTAACCCAGGATCATGAGACTAAAACCACGCAACCCGTAACAAGGGAACCGGAGAAAAAACTTGGGCAGCTTTCCACAGATGAAAGATTAAGGACAAAGGATACGGAACGGCAGAGAATTGAGAGAGAACTTCAACGACAAAGAATAATGGCAATATCCGGTCGTGCACCAAAGACAGGACAAGGGGGGTCACCACATCCTGTGCATTCTGATGAAATCATTCGGTTAAAGCGGGATATTTCAGAAAATCCACCATTCAAAGATTCAGGCGAGCATGCACACACGGTCGAAGTCGTGCCCCAGATACAAGAGAAACGAACGGTGATCCTGCAAAAAAAGAAGGTGTCACATGTAGTGCAAGAGGGAAATATTACCGTGGATAAGGATGAGAAGTCCTATGTAGATGATGATGATCTTTCTATAATCAAACGTCCTGATGTATACTCCCGGCAATACGATCCTGAAGAAATGAAAATTGGTATTAAGAAACCAGTAAGTAAATCAAAAGATGCGATTTTTGAGGGGAAAGATATTCACAAAATGCCTCCTCCACGGGTACGGGATTCAGCGCTTATGCATACAGAATTAAAATCGAAGAAACCATCGGGGGAATCTAATGTTGTTGAAAGTGAGAAAAGCAATATTGATAGCGATATGGAATCTGGCGATTCCGCAACAAAACAACAGAGATAACTTTAAAAAAATGATTTTTCCTTAATCAAATCAGTTGATCTCCATCACTTTTGAAAACTGAATATTGCCGGCGCCGATCTCAGTAGTAATATCAATATCGTGTTCTACGGTGTTTCCAATATAATTCAGGCCACTAAAGGCAACTATCGAAAGACGAAAAGGATTGGCAGGCAGGTTGAAAACCTGATTTCCCATTGCAATGGGAAAAACAAAGCCACATTCATTCATGAGACAGATCGTTTCTTCGACTTTCTTTTTTGCAGAACAGGGCACTTCACGGACATTTGCCAATGTAATGCCGGATTTTGTCCGCGCGAAATCTGAAATTGTTGTGAGTCCTGAAGAGATAAAAAGTTCGAGAGGATCAATGGTTGTGCCTCGATAACCAATAAGATCCTTGAACTGCTTTGGCGTACCCTGATGTATCTCAAGACGGCCCCCGTAGGCCATTTTTACCGGGATTCCATTTCTTTGGAAAACGCCATCCATCGAGATGCTGCAAATGGTAATCAATCCCACTGATCCTGATGGGATGCGGGGGTCACTATCAACAACCCTGTACGAGTTAAAGAACCCACAACCCGCTTTCACGACCTCATCAAATGCAGATTTTACCTTTTCAAAAGATTCCGCAGGTACAATTGAGAGATTATATGCCACATCACCAGTGCTGGTTGCTGGATCAAACGTGCTCCGGTATGCAAGGCGTTCGAGTTTTGATATAACAAAACCGATCCGGTCGTCAACGAGAGCGTTATCCGTCTCCTCCAATCCGGCCT
>DQIQ01000003.1 GCA_003942085.1 Thermoplasmata archaeon
GTTTTAATGGTGTTCTGTATTTTGTTCTCTCTCAGACGACATCTAAAAAATAATACAAACAAAAAACAATAATATTCTAGCCGATTTGACCAATATCAATTGGCACTGTTCTGCTGTTGCAGAATAGAAATTTTCGATCACATATTTTTATTAAAAATCAGGGGTTGATCTTCCTTGAAACACTGCGGTATTCCTTTGAGAATCACTGATGCTGGAAGCGATTTTTTCAAGCGTAGAAGTAAAAACCTCCATTCCATGAATGGTGGAGAAAACACTTACCGACCTGTCTATGTTTTGTAACGTTATGGTATAGTTCTTCTCCCAGATGCCCTGGATGAGTCCTCGCGAGGCATTCGGTGCGCTCAGCCAGAGCTGTTCGGTGAGAAATGCTTGTTGCTGCATACCTTGGTCCATAGCAGTGAGGAAAGATGTGACATTGGAGGCAGTATGGATCATGGAATGAGCGAACAATTCATTGATCTCATTTTCAAAGAAAAATACCTGTTCGACGCTCTGACACAACGAAGTTAGTGTTCCGTGGCCATATCTTTGAAGGAGCGCTAACGACAGTGCTGCGGCGTCTCCGGTTTGGTACGGCTCGAAGAAATCATCATCGCAGATATGCGCTGGAACATAAATCGAGGAGCAGGCATGGTTGGCAGCAAACCAGCCGCTGCTGAGAAGATCAGCGTGTTCCTTTGGTATCTTAAATATCATTACCGCCTCATAGGTGACTTGATCGTCGCACATGGGACGCAATCCGTCAAGATCTGAGGAATGCCACCGTGACCAGCGTATCGTATCTTCCATAGTGATATTTCCAATCACTGGTTGGATTTGTGCCTGGAGTTCGTCTTCCCAGGCGTGCATCGCTGTGCACACCGAAATCTTTGCTGCTTTTCCATCGATTTCTAAAAGTCTTACGCTGTAAGGACCAACCGTTGCCCGCTCCCCAAGAACAATGGTCTTTTCACTGTTGTTTTTATAGGCCTTAAAGGCAAACAGAGGAACCGCTTTTACGGTTATGGATGAGGATGTGATTTGAGTTATCTTCACCCCGCAGATTGATCGAAGATGGACTACAGAACCGTGTCTCGCTCGTGTTTCTTTCTGAACCTCAAACGAAGATGCGATCGGCAACAAGGAAAGGATTTGGGTTTTCCAGAGGTCTTTTGGGTAGTTGGACATCACCAGGACACCAGGTACATCTTGTATTGTGTAATGTACTGTGTCTGCTTCAATGACGACTGCACGCTGTGAACCAACCAAAAAAAGGTTCTCGCTCACCCCGGTCGCATGAAGTCGGTCGATTGCCTCAGTGGTGAGTAGATAGACTGCTTGATCTTCGCTATCTGCGGTCTGAGCGGCGTACCTGATCCAGTCAAAATCATCCCAGGCGTTTTGTGTCGGATTTATCCAGTGTGAGAGCGTATCTGCGTCTCCAATCGCTAGTCCCGCGTCAGTAAGGACCATTCCTGCTTTGACGATGTTCGGAAGCGTGTCTCCTTGTGTCGCGACGCCGAAAAACGTATGGTTAACGAGGAAATCCCAGGGTTTTCCGGACCACGGATGATGATACGTATACAGCGTACCTTTAGGGACGCGGCAGAGGACCTGCAAACCAGGTCTGCTCGGGTCTCGAACCTTCAATAAAAGACTATAGTCACCCGCGGTTGCTGAAGAGCTGATTACGATATCTTTGCAGCTTTTCCCCAAAGGAATAATAATGACCGATACAAAAAGGATAGCGATGAATAAACAAGGGAGTATTTTCTTCTTATGTATCATCAGGGAATAAAATATAGAATTAAAATATATAAAAGTATGCTCGGAGAGGAGAAGAATGGTTATTCAGGAGTCTCTTCTTTCTTTTTTTTCGTCGGTTTCTTCGCAGCGGTTTTCTTCTTGGTAGTTGTCTTTGCCTTTGTTTTCTTCTTTGGTTTTTCTACTTCCTGTGGTTCTTCAGAGGCAAGCTCTTCTTCGACTGGTGCTTCTTTTTCTTCTTTAGCTTCTTCTTCGTCAGGTTTCTTTTCCGGGAGCTCTTCTTCAGAGGGCACTTCTGACTCTTCCTTGCTTGGCTCTGTGGGTTTTTCAGGCTCTTCTTCTTTTTTCTCTGCTGGTTTTTCGTCTTCGATGATGATCGTCGGTAATCGAATGATTTCTGTCTTGTTTATCTCGATACGTTTCACCGGGTAGTAGATCTTGCAGTGTTTGTAAATCTCGCTGCCGATCCTTCCTTCGAGGCAGTCTTTGATAAAGGAGTTAAGTGTTTTGGCTTTGCCTTCTTTGCTGATGACTTCTTTCATGACGTTTCTAATGAGTTTCTTCTGCGAGCTTTGGATCCGTTTCTCAGCGATTGCAAAGGGTTTTACTCTCAGAAGCGCGCCATCTCTTGTCTCAACATCGAACACGCCGTCGACACGGGATTTTTTTCGTCTGATCATCCGTCGCAGGTAATCTGAGGTGAGCAGATGACCCTTCAGTTGGGTATGTGCCGTGTTTTGTTCCACTTTATCAATAGCAAAAAGAAGTTTTATATGGGATTTCCGAAAATCGTTGGTAAGGTCTTGCAAGGAAACTTCCGTTACTCTGCCGATGAGGCTGTCTGGTGTCTCTGAGAGCGTCTCAGCTACAGGAACATTGTTGAATAACGATGGAGCGAGTATCTGATACCAATTTTTTGCTTTCCATCGGTCTTTGACTTTTCGAGACGTCGTCCGTGCACGTGCTTTGGCCATACATATCACTTATGTTGTAATCAATTTTTTATTAAGGGATTTTTGCTGTAATGGAGTACTTATACTTAAATGCTACTGGTAAGCGCCCCTTGGAATAAACCCGATATTTCTCTAATAAATCATTTAAAAGGCATCAATAATCGTCAGATTTCGTTCTTTTCCTCTTTGGTGTATTTCCTTTCTTATACTCTGATAATAGTCTGTGTCCTCCCAGACGTTTCTTGAAAAAACCTGATACATCTCCGGATGGTGGCTCAATCTCATCGAAATGTTCTCCCAGATTCCTGGTTTGCTGTTCAGCCGATCAATCCATATCTCTGACGCACCAGACTCTTTGAAACGCTCAATGATGGAAGGGATGTCACCAAGCGTGATCGTCGGATAGACCGGGCCAAAGAAGATCGCTGTTTTCACCCCTGCATCAGATAGCTTCCTTAATGCAGCAAGCCGATCTGGAATGGGGGATGTGAACGGCTCAAGCAGTCTGCGTTCTTGGTCATTCATTGTTCCAATGCTCATCATCACCTGGGCGTCTGAAAACCGAGAGATGATATCGATGTCCCGGGTTACGAGTGCTGATTTTGTCTGAATATGAGCAGGAAAATCATGACTCACGAGTTGCTCAAGACAAAAGCGCGTCAGAGAATAGTTCTTCTCAAGTGGTTGATAGGGGTCAGTGACCGTTGATATGCCAACCACACCAGGCTTTTTTGTTTTCAGCTCCTTGGCTAAGATAGCAGGGATGTTCGTTTTTACTCCGATGCATTCGCCCCAATATTCTCGTGGTATCCGAAGGACGTTTGGTGCATAGCAATACGCACAAGCATGCATGCATCCCCGGTAAGGATTCAAGGAATATTTCAGCCCAGGTAGTGTAGAAACAGATAACGCGGTTTTACAGACCATCTCTTGTATCTCCATGTTATCTCACCAGGAAATCCTCAAGTCGCCGCTGGTACAGCTGATTCTTCAGCACCGCGCTGTTCCGTATCCAACGCTGCACCGGGATGTCCATGATCTCAGAGACATAAACGAGTGATTCGGCTACGGTATTGAATTTTCTAAATGGTTGGATCAGGGCGCTGCGCACGCTTTCGCGCACGTTCCAGACACCGATCGGCATGATATACCCTGGGTGTGCCTCACGCAGGATCACCACACCAGCCTGTCTTCGTTCCTTGTTAAGCAACTCGTTGACCGCAAGACGTGCAGCGTAGTAACAGCCGCCGATCTCTGCATACGTCGTCCGACCATCGTAAAACTCGTAACTATTGAAAATCGAAATACCGGTGCCATACTGGTTCCAGGTCGTATTCGGATACCACGCCTCGATAAGCTCATACTGCCATTCCGAAGGCGTCAATAAGACAATCCAGCGGTTATCAAACTGATTCAGGTAATACGCACGCACCTCATTGATGAGCGGGTATGTCTTTGTTTTTTTCATGAGCTCTGAGCCAAGTGTGGAATCAACCGCGGTGATGCTCCATCTTGTCGGAACAAAACGTCGGTTTTTTTTAACACCGAACGCTCCTACGCTGAACGCACGCTGGATCTTTGAGATCAATACCCCGTTTTTGTAGATATCAAGAATAGCGTCCTTTGCTTTCAGATCAGTGTCATAGAATGCTTTTTCGATGTGCTGCTCGTATTTTGGGTTCGTGATATCCAATGTTTTCAGGGGAGCTGAAGGCCCATGTGGTTGTATTTCATCATAGAATGCTATCTTCCCGTACGGTTTTTTTTCGAACACGGCATCGGCATATACCGCGTTTTTTGACAACGCTAGCTCTCTGGTGAACTCCACTACGCGGGATCTGCTTTCGACATCCATGATGTCGACGGTGTATTTTCCCCGGACGAGCTGACTGCGGAAATCCACGATGTCATCGAGTGTTTTACCGAGCCATCGCTCTGGGGTATCGATTTCAGAGGTGTCCCCCATCACTGGTGGGATCATCGGACCGATCGCGACTTTCGGGTACCCTATCCTTCCGATAAACACACTTGGGGGTGATGAACCCTCCAGACGTACACTATCGAGAAATGGTTTATGCTTCACCTTAGAATGATAACGGACGATGACCGGGCATCGGGCTTTACCACAGAGAAATTTCGTTCCACGACACAGAGCGCATACACTCGTCGATCCTTTTTTCTCAACAGGTAAAAGCTTTTTTTGATTCTTTAAAATATCCTGCACCATATCCCCCATGGTCCAAATCTTCTTTTATACTTATATCAGAGAGCAGTGAAAGTATATAATTCATTCGCCTTGCACTTTTTTTCGTAAGGTCTGCAACCATGTCGGCATTCCTTCGACGGTTCGACAGGGGCAACGTTTCGCGAACACCTCACGATACTTCACAATACATCCGACGCGATTCTCCAGATGCTTTTTGATTGATAAACACAGCCTGCCGCCACGCCAGTCCCAGTCAGTGAGAAGGATGATCCGCTGATGTGATGAGGCAACCATGTCGCAGAAATCCGACACGGACTGTCCTTTGTTAAACCTGATTACTTCACCAGGCATCTCAAGGATTCGCAATGCTGCGGCATCTTTAGCCCCTTCAACAATAATCGGTACAGTGGTATTCTCCTGGCGTAGCTCTGCCAGTGTTTCTTCAAGTTCATCTAAAGCTTCTTGGTCATTCATGCAAGACTTCCCCTAACTTCTTGCACACCGACTCAACCGAAATAGTCTTCAACGAGAGGGTTTTTTCCCTGCTTTTTTGTCCGCTTATTAAAGTAACATCATGGTCAGCGATATGGAAAAAACTCGCAATTTCTCTAAGCACCTCAGCATTTGCCTGGTTTTCTTTTGCACAGGCACCTACCTTTATTTCGATGCACTTTCGCCATTGGTTATACCCTGCAGGGAATTCAGGGTGCGATGATCCAGGTACCACATGGACCCGAATCAGGATTCCATCCTTTGAACATTTCACGGCATCGGTAAAAACCATAGTTCCCCGATAAAAAACCCTAGTTTTATTTTTCAGACAGTTTGAGGATTGCTTCCGCGATATCGCCGTTGGTTTGTGTTAGGGCAGCGCGCGCCTCAGCTTCAGATTTCCCTGTCTGCTCCATGACCAGTTTAATATCCTCATTCATGGTATCTTCTTTCTCTCCACCCCTGTTTTTAATGGATGGCTCACCGATGATCTGAAACGTTTTCTGCCCTTGGGCCTCCATCAAAGTAACCTCAGCAGAATCAAACACATACTCCTTGGTATCGGTCTGGATGATTACCTTTTCTACGTTATCGATGTTCTTGACGTTGATCCCGAAACGTTTCATCATCTGAGCAAGCTGCCTACCATTCATCTTTCCTGGCATCATAGGTAACAAACCCTCGTATGGTTCCGAAGCATATATAGAGTTCTATTCGTTTAACATTTTTGGTATGATTCTAGAAGCAGAAATGAAGGTCTTGGATAGGAATTCAGAGTATTTTGGTGTGCCGACATTACAGCTCATGGAAAATGCAGGAAAAGGTGTGGCTGAGTTTGTGAGAAACACAGTAAAAGACACCAAGAAAAACATACTCATCTTTTGCGGTACCGGTAACAATGGTGGAGATGGGTTTGTCGCTGCCCGGTACCTTACGCAATACTATAAAGTTACTGTTTTTCTTGCAGGAACCGAGATTAAAACAGAGATCGCGTCGAAAAATTTTCAGAAGCTTCAGACCTACGAAGTTAAGATCTACAGCTCACCTCGTGATGTCGATGGTCTCCTGGCAGAAAACGATGTTCTCATCGATGCGCTCCTGGGGACTGGTCTGACTGGTGAGCTCAAAGAGCCGTATGCGACCATCGTAAAAAAAATCAACGATGCAAAGAAAAAAATGATTGTTTCTGTCGATGTCCCCACTGGTCTTGGCTTCACTATAACCATTACTCCTGATTACACCGTCACCTTTCATGACATAAAAGAAGGGATGAACAAGGAGAACAGTGGAAAGATCACTGTTGTCGACATCGAGATCCCTCAAGAAGCGATCACCTACGTCGGACCTGGAGAGCTTTCTGTGTATTATCCACGTCCAGCAAAAAAATCGCATAAAGGGGATAACGGCATCGTCCTCATAATAGGAGGTGGACCGTACATCGGGGCACCAGCTCTCAGCGGTCTTGCTGCACTGCGGACCGGCGTTGACCTTGTGTACATCGCGACGCCAAAACGCTCCTGGGAATCCGTTGCTGCTTTTTCACCAAACTTCATTGTTAAGGACCTACACGGTGATATGCTTACAAAGAACGATATCCCAAGTATCGAAGAGCTTCTCGCCAAATGCACCGCGGTCGTTCTGGGTCCGGGGCTTGGAACTGCAAAAGAAACCGAAGAGGCGATCATCCCGTTGGTACAACACATCATTGCAGAAAAGAAACCGTTGGTCCTTGATGCTGATGCCATCAAACCAGTTGGGGAAAACCTCTCACTCATCAGGGATTCAAACACGGTGGTGACCCCGCATGTCGGAGAATTCAAAAAACTGACGGGGATAACCCTTTCACAGGATCTTGATGCAAGAATAAACGCGGTGAAAGAATGGGCTGAAAAGCTCGGGGTGACGATTTTCCTGAAAGGATATATCGACATCCTGTGCGACGGAACAGCAGTCAAACAAAATAAGGTACATAACGAAGCAATGACGGTCGGCGGGACCGGGGACGTCCTTGCAGGCATCATCGGAGCGTTGCTCTCAAAAGGAGTAAAGCCATTTGACGCGGTCCGGATCGCTGCATTCCTCAACGGGGAAGCAGGCAACGTAGCTTTCCAGAAAAAATCCTATGGGCTGCTCGCCACCGATATCATCGATGAAATCCCCACAGTCCTAAAAAAATACCTCTAAATTTTTGTATAACCGGTGAGGTCAAAGAATCCTTCAGTGTTTATTCCCAGATCGCTTTGACTTCCTGATGCTCCACAAGATCCCCTGCGAATTGATACAGCACCCAGGCCAGAAAAGCAGGCTCTTGTTGTATTTCCACTGAGAGCGCTGCAGAAACCTTTTTTTTCATTTCCACTTCAAGTTTATCAGGGTTTGCCGGCCATTCTGCGTACTGGTATTTCTTCATCCATTCCGCGGTCTGTTCGATCGACTCGGTTTTCCTATCAGCGAGTTTCCGCACCGCTTTTTCGGTTTTTTTCACAAACACTCCAGATGATTTCTTCTCCCACATTATTCTATCCTCACCCGTGATATCTTTTCAGGTCATAAAAGGCTTTACTTCAAGGTTGATAAACTTTTTATAACGGCTTAATCATCAGCAATTCAAATGAAAAAAACAATCCTGCTGCTTGGATCCTTCATCGTCTTTTTACTTATTGCTCCCTCAACAACCGCAATCTTTCCATCTTCACATCAACTTGTCGGAACACTTGCTTCAGATTCGAACGCGTTTTTTATTGGGAAAACCAAAATCTCTGGGACCTTCACAGGGTACCCGATTGAACAACTGATCAACTCATCCATAGTTCATGACATGAAAGCGTTTCCGCTGGTTGGAGCAAGTCGGATATCGAATCTTGATTCGGTCATCGTCGCAGAAGACATCAATATCTCCTCCGTCTCCTCCTTTGGAGAATTATACCTTAAGTATTATGATCACATCACCCGATACTTTGATGTTGACATCACCACGGACAACGGTATCGTCATCCTTGGAATGAACCAAGGAGGCATGACTGTTTCCTCAGACCTCAGCTACGCACTCACCGCGTTTCTCCCCATGGAAATCATCCCTGGTGCGGCGACAAGGTTTTTCTTTACGGCAGCTTCTGTTCCGCTCACGATGCAATGTTCTGGGGACTTATCGGTGCTCACCCAGTTTTCCAATACAAGTACCATCAGAGTGATAAATAAACAGGGGATGACGCTCTGGAGTGGAGCGTCACAAAATAACTACCTGGTGATTGGGAATAATCGATTTTCTGTCACTCAACAACCACCTGTGTTTCTCTTTCCGCTTGACGATGCTACCTCAAACGCATCGCTACAGTTGTCCATCTCACCGGCTGACCCCAAAGATATCAAAATTGAACAGCTCATTGAAGATATCTCTGATACTGTAAAAAAAATTGGGGGATACAACACCACAGAGCTCATGAACAACACTGATATGTTTGACACCATTGTAAAAACAACCACCTTTAGTACAAACGGAGCGATGATCCTCCTTCGCACCAATGATACAGTGACCATTGATGAGTCGACACAACGTTTTACTTCTATGGGGTTTGCTCGCTTCAGCACCCTTGACTATACTAGTCTTACCTCTTCATCAGGATCAACCATCCAAGCGGACTGTACCCTCATCTACCTTGGGGATCATTTCTACAATCCACAGGCAAAACAAAACGCTGATGGGACCGCATTTCCCTACGAGGTGCTTGTCATCTGGATCTTTGCCCTCTGCGTCTTGGTGTATATCATCTTTTTTTTACGACCAAAGGTCAGCGAAACAAGAAACCGTATGATCAGCAGATATGCTCTTGTTCTTCATGTTGTGTTACTGATCATTGCAGTTCTTTTGCTTGATGGTGAAATCAACGACCTGTTTGGTATAAGTGCTTTTACGGCGCTTGCCTCCCAAGGGTTCTCAATGATCACCGGAGTGCTCATCTTTGTTGAAGTGATCCTCTGGGTCCTTGGGTACTTCATTTTGGCCATCCCTATGAGAATCCTGGTTAACTCTGGCCTGCGGCTCCTGAGCATCGGAAAAGGGGGAAAAGGGATCGGTAAAGCAATCGGTGATCTTTCCATCTGGGTTTTTTGCAGGTTTTATCTGCTCTTGTTTTTGAACATCATCTTTTCTGTTATCCACTTCAATGGCCTTTTTCCCGGAGGATAACCGATGCGCCCTCTGCTTCAACCAATCATAGATGAACCAGCACTTCTGCTAAAGGAAAAAAAACTGCTTATTATTGCTGATCTCCATATCGGTATTGAGTCTGAGCTTTTTGAAAACGGGCTGCAGGTGCCATCCCAGACCAACGTAATGGAACAACGATTGATTTCGATTCTAACGACACATAAGATAAACGATATTATTTTCCTTGGTGACATTAAACATAATATCCCATCCTCGACCATTCAAGAACGGACCGATGTCAAAGCATTTCTAAGCATCATTCAAGCCTATGGAGCCCTTCACGTCTTGCCAGGGAACCATGATGGGAACATCGATCGATTTCTTCCGCCAGCAATTAAACTGTACCCCTCTGATGGTTTTGTGTTTGAGGGCATAGGGTTTACGCATGGCCATAGACGACCCTCCAAAGAAGTTATGCAATGCGAACAGGTTGTTATCGGTCACACACACCCGACGGTCATGCTGACCGACCGTCTGGGATATCGGACATTCGAACAATGTTGGTTGCGGAGCATCCCTCTTGCTGAGAAACTGACAGAAAAATACCCGACCTCAACGACATCCGAGATTCTGATCATGCCTGCGTTCAATCCGCTCTGTGGAGGCATCGCGGTGAATCGCGATTCTCTTCTGGGGCCGTTTCATTCCCTCATCGATGTGGACAACGCTGACCTTTACCTCCTGGATGGTTCGTCACTAGGCAAAGTTAAAGACCTCAAAGAATCAAGTTAAACTTAAATACATCATGTAATATACGAAACCGACTCAAAACTATATCTTGATGGCCTATGGAACTTAATATATCGGAAAAAGTCGGAAGCCTGTTGCAGGCGTTATTTCTCCTTATTCTACCTTGGGTTGTCCTGCTGATCGGGCTTGCGGTGACATTTGACAATGTCTGGTTTTACCTGCTCGATATCACTTGGTTCGGTTGCGGGTTAGTCTTTTTTGGAACATTGAATTAGCATGGCAGCGTGTGACTCGTTTTTCTTTAAAACCAAAATCATTTAAATCACCTACCTTATTCTGTTTTCCTGTTGATCGGGATGGTTAATTATATCATAGTGACAGGTGGCGTTATTTCTGGATTGGGAAAAGGAATTACGACCGCATCAATAGGAAAGATACTTCAGAACCACGGCTACAAGGTAACCGCCATAAAAATCGATCCTTACATCAATTTTGATGCTGGGACCTTGCGGCCAACCGAACATGGTGAGGTCTGGGTGACTGAGGATGGCGGGGAAATCGACCAGGACCTCGGTCATTATGAACGTTTTTTGGACATCAATATTCCGAAGTGCAACAATATTACGACCGGTCAGGTCTATAGTGCGGTCATCGAAAAAGAACGGAACGGTAAATACCTGGGTAAGACCGTCCAGCCTATCCCTCATGTGACCGATGAAATCAAACGACGGATTCGAACCCCTGCGGAGGAAACAAAATTTGATTTCGTGCTTGTGGAAATCGGCGGGACTGTTGGGGATTATGAGAACGTACTGTTCTTGGAAGCGGTCCGTCAGATGAAATATGAGGGCGAAAAAGTAATCTACGTCCATGTCACCTATGTTCCGGTGATGAAATCGCTTGGTGAGGCAAAAACCAAACCAACCCAGCATTCCGTAAAACTGCTCCGCGAGATCGGTATTCAACCTGATTTCATCATTACTCGATCTGAAAAACCACTTGACGATGTACGAAAGGAAAAAATCGCGTTGTTCTGTAATGTATCTGGTGAGGATGTCATCTCTGATTCCAATATCGATAACGTCTACGGGGTTCCTTTGTTGTTCGAGGATCAGGAACTCTGCAAGAAGATCTTAAAGAAACTTGGGCTGCGCAAAGAAGAAATTGATTTCAACGTTTGGAAGAACTACATCGCGAAGATCAAAAAGTTCGATAAAAGGGTAAAAATTGGGATCGTCGGGAAATATTTTGATATTGGTGCGTTTAAGCTTTCTGATTCATATATTTCTGTCATTGAGGCGGTGAAACATGCTGCGTGGAATAACAACGTTCGACCTGAGATTGAATGGATTGATTCAAAAATCTTTGAAAAACAACCACGGAAGATTGTGAATCTGAAAAAAGTCGATGGAATCATCGTCCCTGGTGGATTCGGACTGTCTGGTATCGAAGGGAAGATTGCGACCATAAAATATGCTCGTGAGAACAAGATCCCCTATCTTGGATTGTGTCTGGGGATGCAGCTAGCGGTGGTTGAATACGCGCGGAACATCTGTGGGTTAAAAGGTGCTAACACAACAGAGGTTGAGAAAAACACTCCTTACCCTGTGATTGATTTCATCCCTGATCAGATAAAGATCGTCACGGAATCTCGCTATGGTGCGACCATGCGTCTTGGTGCCTATCCAGCAATTCTTTCTGAAGGCTCCCTAATACGACGTCTGTATGATGATCAGAACAAGGTCTATGAGCGTCATCGACATCGTTATGAGGTCAATCCGCAATATATTGAGCTCCTTGAGAAGAAAGGCTTTGTGTTCTCTGGGCGTTCACCTGATGGGGTGCTCATGGAGTTTATGGAGCTGCCTGATCATCCGTATTTTACCGGGACCCAAGCACACCCTGAGTTTAAATCTCGGCCGATGAAACCAGCGCCTCTGTTCGACGGACTGCTGAAAGCGGCGAAGAAAAAAAAGGAATAGATCGGTTACATCGTTTTTGGTTCAAAGATCGTTTTATGCAGCAGCAGGTTGCTGCCGAAGAACCAGAGCGGTGGGATCAACGCAACAAGCATGATGTAGCTGTTCAATGAGCTTAACATGACCGGTGTTGTCGCGTACATGAAAATCACGATGATTCCGATGGATTTCCTGATGCGTGTTCGGTCGAAGGTTTTAATGGAATACAATTTGTAAATCGAAAAAAATGTTACAACCGCAAGAAGCACAAGCAATGATATCTGCCAGATGCTCGGATGCAGACCCAGACAAACAAACGGAATAAAAATCAGCGTCATCCGCGCTATCTCGATCAGGTATCCAGTTGTTTTAAAAGAGAGTGGTAAAGCGATGATGCCGGCATGGATATGTGCCCCTAAACGGATTGCGATGGTATTTGCGCTCCCTTCTTTATCGTGATCGATATCTTTTATCGCCCCGTTAATCATATTCATAAAGAGGACTTGTAAACCTCCGATGAGCGCCACGATATAAGCTAAAGTCGTTGGGGTCCCGATCGTCGATGCTCCAAACAAAATGAGGAAAAAAACAGCACCAGCCACAAAAATATCCATACCCGGGTATTTCTTACTTGCAACATCATAGACGGTCGCAAAGAAATAGGCGGTCAGAAGGATGAAGAAAAGAAAGACATAATTGAGAAGCTCTGAAAAAAATACCAGCGAAAGAAGAAACGAACCGACCATACAAGAGATGGCAAAGAACGCAGCACGCCTCCGGGAGATACTTCCTCTTACCAATGGTCGTGCTTTGAGGTCATTGGAGAGTTTATCGACTTTGATATCGATGATATCATTCAGTATGAATCCATAGGCATGGGCAAGACTTCCGATGATAAATAAGATAAGTAATTTCCAGAGCGAAAATGTGTGAAGGTTCCACATGGACAGCGCACCCAGTACAGGAGCTATCGCGGTAAGTCCCATGTTGAAGAGGCGAGTAATCTCGATATAATCACGAAGCATTAACAAAAAAGTAAACCGGAGGCCCATAAAAAACCATCGGTTTGTAACCTATAGCTTTTTATACCACTCTCTATTTTTTTGACGCATGCTAGAAAAGCTGCGTTCGTTCGCTGATATCGGCAGAACACAAGGTATCACCACGACTGCATCTATTGCTTTAGTCGGTGCATTGACCTCGACGGTTACAGTCCAATGGTACCATATCGTCTATCTTTCGATTCTTTCCATCATCTCTCATATGGCACTGAACACCTACATCGCGTTAGGAGACATCGAACTTGATGCGCATACCTACGTCCCCTCAAGAAACCCAGTCTCGATGGGTATTATGTCAAAAAAGGAGGCGATGTGCTTTGTCTATGGAGGAACCCTTGCCTGTATTGTTCTAATCGCTCTTCTCCTCATTTCTCTTGATGGACTCTCCGTTCTCATGTGTTTTCTGTGCTTCCTTCCGGCCTATGGCTCGCTGCTTTGGTATGGCTGGAAAGGAAAGAGAGTCCTGGTCTCCTATGATTTTTCGTTTTCGATTTCCTATTCCTTTTTTGTGCTTTTTGGGGTGTTTGCCATCGGTGGATTTCCAACGATGTACACCTGGTTTTTCATTGGAGTTGTGGTGTTTGCAGCAACCGCGTTTGCCCAATGGGAAAATGGTTTGAAAGACGTTGATGCTGACCGCAGCGTTGGTGTAAAAAGTTTGGCAGTCATAACCCATGTGAAAAACAATGAAAAACTACATGGAACGCACCCCTATTTCCTCTACGGATGCGCATTAAAAGCGGGTTTTCTCCTTTTTGTTTTTCTAGCTTTTTGGTACACGAAGAGCATCTCCTATCTTTTTTTCATTATATTGTATGGGGTCCCATCCCAGCTTTACATCATGTATCGGTTTTTAGTAAAACAAAAACCACTCGAGCACCGAAGAACGATTCTCCTGGACGTTACCTTTGCTGCAATCCTTGGTTACTCAACGATCTTTGCTTACACCGGTATCGTCCCTATTTTATTACTCATCGTCTATCTGATCGGTGGATACTTGATAGGATCTTTGATTCAAAAGAACAGTGAATTTAAATTTGGAAGGTTCTCGTCTTCAACAAAATAGAGAGTATCCTATTTGTTGTTTTTCAAATAATCATCAATCGCTCTGGCTGCTCTTTTTCCAGCACCCATGGCAAGAATAACGGTTGCAGCCCCCGTCGCAATATCACCGCCAGCAAAGATACCTGGTAACGATGTTCGCCCGTCATCATCAGCGATGATATTCCCATGTTTCCCAACTTTTAGGTCTTTCATGGTTTGTGGTATCAAAGGATTTGGGCTCTGTCCAATTGCGACAAGCGCTGTATCAATAGCTAACTTTTCTTCAGAGCCGATTATGGGGACGGGTCGTCTTCTACCAGAGTCATCAGGTTCCCCTAATTGCATTTTCAGATATTCAACTGCTTTGAGGATTCCTTTCTCATCTCCGATGAATCGAATCGGGGCGGTCAGTAGTTTGAAAACTACTCCCTCTTGTTTTGCATGTTCGATTTCCTCAGCACGTGCCGGCATCTCTGCTTCTGTTCTGCGATACAGGATATATGATTTTTCTGCACCTAAACGCAGCGCAGTCCGCGCGCAGTCCATCGCAACATTGCCTGCGCCGAACGTCACAACGACTTTACCAATTTTGACTGGTGTGTCGTATTCAGGGAACCGATAAGCCTTCATCATATTCACTCTTGTAAGGAATTCGTTTGCTGAATAGACGCCATCAAGGTTCTCGCCAGGGATGTTCAACCAATTCGGAAGACCAGCACCAGTGCCGATGAACACCGCATCAAACTCGTCCCTTAACTCCTGGACCGTGATGGATTTTCCAACCACGACGTCATAGTTGATATCGACTCCGAGACTTTTGATATACTCAACTTCAGATTTCACGATTGCTTTCGGGAGACGAAACTCAGGGATCCCATACATCAACACCCCGCCGGGGTCATGTAACGCCTCAAAGACCGTGACGATATGCCCCATCCGTGCAAGATCACCTGCGCAGGTCAGCCCTGCTGGACCTGAACCGACCACGGCGACGCTCTTTCCAGTTGACTTTGGCTTCTGTGGAGGTTTTTTCCCTTTTTCTCGTTCGAAATCAGCAATGAATCGCTCCAATCTGCCGATACCGACTGGTTCACCGATCTTTTTAAGGGTGCATTCTCCTTCGCATTGGCTCTCATAGGGGCAGACACGCCCAGAGATAGCTGGGAGGTTGTTTTTCGCTTTGATGACCTCTGCTGCCTTCTCAAAATCACCTTGGGCAATACAACCAATAAAACCAGGGATGTCGATTTCTACAGGGCAGCCTTTCATACACGGTTTGTTTTTACACTGAAGGCAGCGCTTTGCTTCCTCAATTGCTATCTCCTTGCTATAACCGTACGGTACTTCTTTGAAATTTTTTATCCGCTCTTGTGGAGGTTGTTCTGGCATGTCGTGTTTGGTTTTTCGAACGCTCATTGGTCACCTGCCAGTTTGCATGATTCTCCTTCCGCATGGACAAAACGGCGGTTCCGAAGCATTAAATTGTCATAATCCACTTTATGACCGTCAAACTCAGGACCGTCAACACACGCAAATTTCGTCTTGCCATCAATCGAGACGCGGCATCCTCCGCACATCCCGGTCCCATCAACCATAATGGGGTTCAAACTCACCAGGGTTTTAATATTGTATTTTTTTGTAAGATTGGACACGACCTTCATCATGATGATCGGGCCGATCGCCATGACCATTTCGACCTTGTGTTTATCGATGACCTGCTGTAGTACATCACTAACAAATCCCTTATGACCTTTTGAGCCGTCATCGGTCGCGATATAAAATTCATCGCTAAACGCGCGAATTTCTGGTTCTAAAAGCAGGAGATCTTTAGATTTTGCACCAAGGATTGAAATCACAAAATTTCCTTCTTTTTTCAATGCCTTAACAATCGGATATAACGGAGCGATGCCAACTCCTCCACCGACACACACAACGGTTCCGTATTTTTTTACCTCGGATGGCATCCCCAGTGGTCCTGCAAAATTTTCTAGCGAATCACCAACATGCAGTAATCCAAGTTGTTTCGTGGTTTTTCCAACCTCGAGAAAAATAATAGTTACCGTTCCTTCTTTTGGATCTGAGTCTGCAATCGTCAAAGGGATACGTTCCCCTTTTTCATCTATTCTTAAAATGATGAATTGACCAGGTAATGCTTTCTTAGCAACCAACGGGGCTTTTATTTTTAAAAGCTTTACATTTTCGGATAATATCTTTTTATCAACAATCGGATACATAGAACCCCTCTGGAAATACAATCCTTTGTAGTAACCGTAATTAGGAGGAATTTTAATAGTTTATGATATCCTTATAAAGAGCCAAAATTTATTAAGAATCAACAGATGGCACGCGTAACGATTTATAATGTGGTGGAACGTTGAAAGGCATCTTTGTATCTGATATTCATGGAAACATCCCGCGATTCCAACGTCTCTTTCAAATCATTAGACACGAGACACCGGAAGCTGTTTTTTTTGGAGGAGATCTTCTTCCCATTCATCCAATAAAACACAATTCCATGGAAGAATTTATTGAAACTACTATTTTTTCAGAAATAAAAGATATACTAAACGACTTTGATAATAAAATCCGATTTTTCATTATCCTTGGTAACGACGATCCGCGAATGTATGAACAACTTTTTATTGATGCAGACAAGTCAGGTTTCTTAAATTACATTCATCAAAAAACCATTTCCTATAAAAAAATATATGTGACAGGATATTCGTTTATTCCTCCGACACCGTTTCAACTAAAGGATTGGGAGCGTTACGACGTGTCCCAGTATGTCGATGTTGGAGCAGTATCGCCAGAACTAGGGATTCGGACAATTGACGTTCCGCTCGATGAAATAAAATATTCAACGATTGCCGAAGATGTAGAAAAAATTTCAAAACAGAGTCCTTCAGAAAAAACCATCTATCTGTTTCATTCACCACCGTATCATTCATGTCTTGACCGAGCAGACCTCGCTGGGAAAAAAGTTGACCATGCGCCTATGGATGTCCATGTGGGAAGTATTGCAATCCAGCGTTTCATCACCACACATCAACCTTTGTTGACATTACATGGTCATGTCCATGAATCCGCACGCATCACAGGAGTATGGAAAGAAAAAATCGGGTCTACGTATTCGTTTACCGCAGCCCATGATGGACCTGAGCTTGCAATCGTACGATTTGATACCGATTATTTGGAGAATGCAATCCGGGAACTAATCTCTGTTTCTTAGTTATCTTTTTTCAGGGAGATCTTCCGTACGGTCTGATATGGGGACGTGATGTGAGAAGCCCAGGAGCTTTTCTTTTTAATATCCTCATCGGTGATAATATGGACATCGAGGAGACCTTCGGTATCAAAACCAGTACGTTCTTTATTCTCCTTAGCGAGTTTTTTCCCCCATTCATCGAACCATACCATTAATTTGTCCTTCTGCTCATCAGTCCCTTTGAAATGCACGAGCAGATCGATATCACTCGTCGGACCGGGACTTCCGTCTTTCGTACTCCCGATAAGATACATCTCTTGAATGCCATATAATTGAGGATCAAGAGCCTGTGCAATCTCTTCAATCTTCTGCGTCCGCCAGGTGAGATGATCAGCTGGTTTCAGATAAGCAAGTGCTTCGTTTGCCTCGCCATCCATGACGACGGAGAGGGTCCCGCCTGGGATGATATCGGAGATTTTTACGAGACGTACCACATCCTCGAAGTTCTTATACGCCGGAAGCACATTCGTCAAACTGTTTTCCGATTCAAAGAGCATTTTCTCATTGAAAAGATCTTCTCCTTGATCAGGATATAAGGGGAGATACCGGATGTTTGATTCCACCAAATCTTGGAAGAAATGCGTTCCGAAGGAAAGCTCAGGGATATATCCACCTTTTTCTTTTGCTATTTCTAACATCATAGCAGTGTTGTTTATATCCCCATACCTTACCGGAACGCCTAATTTTATATCTCCTTTACTACCCCATCGCCCAGGACCCATCAGAATAAACTTTCTTTTCGGAAGCTTTACGTTTAATTCACTGACGATTTTCGCAACCTTCTGCATTTGTTCTCTCTTGGTAAGGTTCGTATATTCCTCGGGGATGACGTAGACGATATATTCTATGTTTTCAATCTGAGCGGTAGTTACGTATTTTTTCGTAGAAAAGAGTTTCCGGTCATCAGGAATGTCTTTTGGTACCGGTTTTCGTTCAATGCCCAGGGATTGACTTTGCGGGCGGCACTGCAGTATAAAAAGGTTTTTCCCATCACAGGCGAATTCCACATCAACCGGGGTGCTTATTTTTTCTTCTAATAAAGCCAATATGCGTTTTATTTTTTCGAGAAAATCGCTTTTTTCGAAAAGATTGGAGAAGGTGACAACGATATCTGCATTCTCTGGGTTGAAAAGAACACTTGGGGGGCTGAGTCGCCCGCTTTCATGGATTGAGACGATATCACTGAGTTTCGGAAATTCTTCTGCATGTTCTCTGAAGAATTTCACCGCGTCAACAGTTTCGATAATGCCGGTTTCTAAATTAATCATATCCATGTACCGAGGTGAGTATTTGATCCTTTCTTCAACTAGGGGGTTGACATGAAGATTTGGTCTTTTCGGTGAAATCAATATCGGGTAATCATTCCCCATTCTATCGACAGCCCGTGTACCAAGACCCGGGACAATGCGAATCATCCCGTCCTCTCTACTGATGCGGGGAGACCAACGGAACTCGTTTCTACTGAAGGCAACTCCTGCATACGTTGGTAGAAAATACGGTCCGACCCTGGTTCCAACAACCTCTTGAATCAAAATCCCCATTTCCTCGTTGAAATCAAGGAGTCCTCGCTCACGTCGGTATTCAATAGGGTCAGGGCTGAATGTGGATGCGTATACCTCTGCGATAGCATCCATAAGCGCATGGAGTCGTTCCTCTTCAGTGCCTAAATTCGGGACAAATAAGCTTTTATATTTCCCTGAAAAAGCGTACCCGAAGCTATCCTCAAGGAGACTTGAGGAACGGACAATGATGGGGCTGTCTTTGAAATCTCGGATAATCCGACGTAATCCTTCGACGATTTCATACGGGAACGATGAATGTTTAAAAATCTGCTCTAAAAATGGTTGTTCCTGGCGGATCTCAATCGGATCCAAATATTTTACATGAGACACTTCATCTAAATCGTTATAGTGAATAAATGATAAGATGGAATCGGAGGTAAGATACCAATTTTTTGGGAATGTGATATCTTTTAGGACATCATCTTTTTTCATCTCTTCTTTGATGATTTTCTCCGCAAGGAGCACACCTGATGATTTTCCTCCTAATTTTCCTGTACCTTGCGCTGGACCAACAACATGTTCTAATAGGTTATCAAAGTCAGCGACATCAAAAAACATTTTTGCAACATTGACATACTCTAGACGTTCTGTGAAAAACCGTCGAATTAATGCAGTTTTAATACTCATTTGATCTTCCGGGGAAATCGATAGTTCTGCGTCCGGTTGGTCAAAGAACCTATTTAACTCAGCAGCAATCTCAACTAAAGGAATCCCTGCTTTTTGAGATTGAAGAAGTAATGGTCGGGCTTTATCCTGTTTCATCCAATTCGCGAATAAGTTTGAGATATCTTCTGCAGGGATGCATTCTTTTGCAATTTCAAAAACCTCTCTTTGTATTGTCACCAAATCATTGAGATTTTGTCGTTGATTTGGCATATGAATACCGCGAAAGTCAATCGCACTTGAATCACTATCAACGGAAGGTGCAATTCGATTTAATAGTGCGCTGACCTTCTCATTTTCAATTCGATACAGATAATAGGTCATCTTTCTAGTTATTCGGAGTAATGTACGAGGATCGGTTTTTACGAGTAGATCAAGGATGACTTCCCAATTATGTTTTTTCTCAGGGGTTTTTGATTTCGCAGCAGTCTCCTTTTCTTCTGCCTTCATTATTTTTTGAACGTAATCTAATCGTTTTCTTTGCTGCTCAAGTTCTTCTTTGATGCGTCGTTCTTCAATAAATTTTCCCAGAAGACTGGCAATTGCATCGATTAACCGTCGTTCCTCTAGTAGGAACGGACCCTCTGCAGCATGAGGTTTTTCTTCAAGATAAGTAACCTCTAGTCGACCTATTTTTTTTTCATCAACGATAATCTCGCTTTCCTGTGTCCATTTTGTTTTTTTGTAGTTCTCGGTCTTGAATTCTTTCCGTCCTACAAGATTAATTCGTACGCAGGTAATCTCAGGAAATTGCCAGGCGGGTGACATTAGATTGGTTATTTTCTGCAACGCTTCATCGATAGAGAGTTTACTATCATTGACAATCTTTGTTATCTGGTAAAAGCAGTTGAGCTCTTTTACCCGTTCTTTGAGCTCCCGCATCATGTTTCCGTTAGTGGATTCATTAATTTTATCGTCCATGGTAATCTCCTGTGCCATTCTGATTGTCTCCCATTCCGCTCATATTATCAAATGTAGTACCATCATCCATTATTTTTCTTTTTCTGTATAACTGCTTTTCCTTGTTTTCCGTCTATCTTAACCTCAAGTCCATAAGGTGCTCTTACATGTCTCACGTCGGCCATATCTTCGACTACAGGCAGGGAATCAAGCCAATGTACATCAATATTTCCATTCCCCTCCTTTGTAATCAGATATCCGACCTGCGAGGAAATAAGATCATGGAAGAAATGTGATCCCTGCGATGGGTCAATCGCCCGTTCCTTAAAAGGTGCCTCGATAATAACTTTCACACCGGCAATATCGCTCCAGATCACCGGGATTCCTAACCAGTGATCTGCAGAACCCCATCGTCCTGGTCCTATGAGCATATATGGTTTTTTTTCTTCCATTATTTTTGAATTCAAAGCCCGTAGCTGGCTTACCACCTGAGCTGAGTTTGACATATTAAAGGATGATTTTACGTAAACGATGTCCTGGATTGTATCAAGAATTCCGTTTCCTAATGCGTTTTCGCTATAACAGATATCGGTTTTAGCATTGAAATCACCTATGACGATATCACTTGTTTTGCCTGGTGGAACCATGCTACGGATCTGCAAGATAACTAATTCTGCTCTTTCGGATTCAGTTTGACCAATATTTACTGCAAATTCTATCTCAACAGGATAACCTAAGGTAATTTCACTTATACGTAACAATAATTTCAAAGCTTTTGCCAATGGTATCGCGTCGTATTGGGTAATTGGACCAAAATCAATAACAAGCGATCCTTCATCGTATACTCCTGGGTAGAGGCTATCGTCTTGACGAACATACGTTGATGCTATTTTGTCTAACATTCCATGTCTACGCGCATCCTCCACCTCAAGAATACTATAGGATGTTTCTTCATTTCGCTCAACGATACGATACGTAGATTTCAGGTTTAATGCATAAAATTTGCGTTGTGAATATCTCATAAAATCCTTTGGAGTTCCATATAAGGGGACTGCGGGTCTCTCTGGACAAAACCCAAACGTACTACCTCCATCGACAATGGCTTTGCCCAAACCAAGTGCGAGATAGACAATTCCATCTTCTTGTTTACAACCGCCTGATGGATAATAGTTATAGGATTTTGCTACTCCTGAAATCGCTGGGTAAAAAAAGGTTTCATGTTTACGTCCGACGACTTCTTGAACAATCACCGCCATTTTTTCATCACCAATATTTTTCGGCGTTGATTTAATATATGTTCGTGCTTTTTCAAAGAATGTTGAAGCATATACGTATTTAACTGCATTGCAGACATCCTGGAACCGGAAATCAGTTTCCCAGGATTCATTTGGCAATAAAATGGAATCATAAATACCTGCAAAGGACTGTAACAACGAATCTTCGAGTACCCCTGAGGAACGTACTACTAATGGTTTTCGGGTATTGTGAATAAATGCTCGGAGATCACCCAGTACTGTCGCAGGGAGATTAGCGGACATGAATTTTAATGCGATCCGCTCATCGGGGAGATCAAAGAGTTCTTGGTTTGGTAATGAATTTTGTGCTAAAAATGATTCAAAGATGTCGGTGGAGATTACAAGTGTGCGAGGTATTGTTATCCGAAGGGTTGGGAACATGTCATCTGAAATATATTTTGAAGCAAGTTTTGCAAGAAATGACAGCCCTCGTGCTTTTCCCCCAAGTGCCCCTTTTCCAATGCGACTAATTTCAAGAGAGGAAGCAAGATTTGCTCGTTCAAAAGGAGTCACTAATGACTGGGTTTGAGCATATTTATATTCTTCTAATAAATCGATAAGTCGCTTCCGTAACTCGGTGCTCTTTCCAATCTCTTTTTCAATTATCTGGATTTTTCCTGCAAGGTCGATTTCACCCCGAACGCGAACCCAGGTGGAAAACAGATGCTGGTGTGTCGCATGGGTAAGGACAGCCTCATCGATTGACAGCACAGCATCCTCGAAATCCTTTATGTTTTTAATCCGGTAGAGTTCTTTTTGATTTGCATCTTTAAGGATTATTTCTCGGGGACCAAGACATTCATTGATAAAATCTTTAATAATTAACGCTAGAGTTGCGTCAATTTTTGATACAAACCGAAGATGAGGTCCCAGAGAAATATCACCACTGTATGGTTCAGATGATTGGATGAGGATTGGAATATTTGGTGTTTCTTTATGTATTATTTGGGCAAGTTTTTCGCCAGCCTTTGTAGTTTTTTTTAAACCACAGTCAAGTTGATTGTCGGTGATTACACCGATGATGATATTCTTATTCGTCTGATAGAGTTTTTCTCCAGTTTCAAAATCCTGTGCATGCAACAGGAATGGCCTATTATTGAGACGAAGGATTCGTTGCTCTTCGCTTAAGGAATCGGAGAGGATACTCTCAAGAAAGTCATGGATTTCATCATGGAGTAAAAGAAGATATGTGGAATAGTATTGAATCGAGTCTTCGATTAATACCATACATCGACCATGAGCGGCAAGTGCTGGGTCTTTTTGTATATTGACAGAATCTTCTATGAGCTGGATAATGGTAAGAATTATTTTTCCATCACCGTTCCATGTCAATATTTTACTAAAAACATTCTCTGTGTTTTTCTCTTCGATTTTTATGAGTTCTGCTATATTGTTCCCAAGGAGCACAATTGGAATGTCGGTTATTGATTTCATTTGTTTCGCTAAGGAGAAACTATCAATATCATCGAGTTTATCAAAAACGATAACTAGATCAAACTGTTGATTCGTTAGAAAGGAGATACATTCCTCTTTGCTTTCAACATGTGTTATTTGAGGGGGCGCTTCACGACCGAATGGCACGTAGTGTTCTTGTAATAGAGAACTCAATCTGCCTTCCTCTTCCAACTGGAAAAAATGATAAGAAGAAGAAAGAAGGAGAATTTGTTTTATATGATATGGCTCAACGTGCTGCTCTTTTTCAAGTTCCGTTTGTTTGACTATGGACGGAGTAATGCCGGTGATTTCTTCGATACAACGAATGATTTTTTTTTCTCTGTCGTTGAACCGGATGTTCATATGATCGAATTACACCCAACCACGCATTTTACATGCTTCAGCTACTCGAGAAATCGCAATCATATATGCAGCATCGCTGACACGTATTTTCTTCCGTTTTGATAGCTCCCATACTTTATAAAACGCGTCAGTCATTTTATTATCAAGCTTACCAAGGACTTCCTCTTTTGTCCAATAGTAGTTCTGGTTACTTTGAACTTGCTCGAAATAACTACAGACAACACCGCCAGCGTTTGCAAGGAAATCAGGGATTACGACAACACCTTTTTTCTCAAGGACATTTTCTGCCTCCGGTGTGACAGGCCCATTCGCACCACAGATAATGATTTTCACCCGTGGTTTTATTTGCTGAACATTCTCTTCAGTAATCGAATGTTCAAGAGCAGCAGGTATGAGAATATCTACATCCTGTTTCAACCAATCATCACCCGGTCGAACCTCATACCCAAGCTTCTCCGCCTGTTTTTTATCAATAGTCCCAAAACGATCTGTGATCTTTATTAGTTCATCAAGTTTAATCCCGGTTTTATTATAATAACTATACGTGCAATTTTCTGCTTGATCCCAGCAAGACACAGAGACGACAATGCCTCCATATTGGATAAATAACTCAGCAGAATAGCGGGCGACATTTCCAAACCCTTGGATAGATGCGGTAGTTTTTGTAACGTCCATCTTCATTTCTTTTAATAGTTCACGAAGAATATAAATAAGTCCATAACCTGTGGCCTCTGTTCTTCCACGAGATCCACCGAGTTCCACTGGTTTTCCAGTGATTAGGCCAGGGTATTGCCCACCCATGATTGTTTGGTACTCATCCATTATCCAGAGCATGTGCTGACCACTCGTCATCACATCAGGAGCTGGGACATCGCGGACCGGTCCAATATCTCGGGCAATTTGCCGCACCCATCCTCTACAGAGTTTCTCCTGTTCACGTTCTGAGAGATTATGAGGATCGCAAATAATCCCACCTTTTCCTCCACCTAATGGAATATCAGCAACAGAACATTTCCAGGTCATCCACATAGATAATGCACGAACTGTATCCTCTGTTTCTTGTGGGTGGAAGCGGATTCCTCCTTTGCAGGGTCCTCGTGCATCGTTGTGTTGAACACGAAATCCTCGAAATACCTTCATGGCACCATCGTCCATTCGAATCGGGATGGAAAAAATGTACTCTCGGAGGGGATTTCTTAACAGATCTCGTGTTGGTTCATCAAGATTAAGTTGATCCGCAATCCTATCAAATTGTTGTTGAGCCATTTTAAATGGGTTAAAGCCTTCTTTTTCTTTTTTATAAACTCCACTTGTTCCTTTTTCCTGTTTTAATTCCTGTTTAACTTGCATAATACATTCGCCTCTTCTTCGCCCACCATGTATTGTAATCCTATATAAATAATTTAGGAATAAGAGATAAAAAGGGAACAGATAACGTTAAACTTTGTTTGTTTTCTATTTCGTAGGATGTTTTTATATAATCAAAATGAAATACCTAATATGATATAAAGGGATGCAAAGGAAATTAACATATCAATGGAATCGCATTAAAAATATAGTAATAATAATTTATAGTCCATTTGATATAAAAATCAGTTATTGATTTTTATTGAAAGAGGAACCTTGACATGAGCGATGAAATCGATGAAAAGAAAAAAAAAGAGGAAATCAAAGATGACTCCTCGAAATCACAATCTATTCCGTTAGATATACCTTCTGCGCCACAAGGAGAAATGAATGAAAAAATATTTTATCGCGAAGTCATCAAATCGTGTTGGACTCATGAACCATGGTTATATTTCAAAGTAATCATAAAAAGTAATGAAGAGATGGGTGAATATATAGCACTCCATGGTCTTGTACCCCAGAATGAACTGCCTGTTCATCTGCGTTATAAAATACCGGAAAACGAGATATGGATACGGGAAAACGTATATGAGGATGTCGGACGACGACGATCGATTCTAGCTCACGAATATGCGGAGCTTGATTTAATGATAAGCCAGGCAATGAGTTACAAAGAAGCGCATGAACATGCAGAGTTTATTGAACATCTCTATTATCATGATTAGAATTACGTTTTTTCACCTTCTGTTCGGATAATGTACGGAAAAATAAAGAAAACGGTTTATTTATAGAAACACAGCGAATCCTTTTTTATTTTTTTCTTGGTTTTTTCTTTTTGTAAGATTTCTTTTTTTGAATAAGCCACATCCCTTCTGGAGTAAACCCACAGGATTTATAGAAATGAAACGCTGGGTTTTTAAATGCGACCCCAACCCCAACAAATTCGACGCCTTCTGCGTACAACTGATCCAGAATTGCTTCAAGTAAATCATTTCCAATGCCACTGGTCCGATAATCAGGGTGCACGCAAACCTCATCGATGAATCCAATCCGCTCTATCCTATAGACACGTGATTCATCACGTTCACCTACATGTCCTGTGATTATCCCAATAACCTTCTTTTTATCTTCTGCAACAAAAAAAAACTGATCCGGATCAGTTATTAACTCTCGTTGGCGATTGATGATATATTCTTGACATTTCTCCTTAGGTTTCAGGCTATCAAGGATACCACTATAATGAGTATGTTCCAAGGATGATATCCAGTACAATTCGAAGAACGCTTCTAGATCTTCTTCGGTTCCCTTTCGTATCACTATCGATTTTTTCTTCATTCCTTATCATTCGTCCATTTATCCCTAATTACTCATTAAATGAATTAGCGGTGAATTTTTTTTCGAAATTTTGAGGAAATGAAAAAAAAAAAAGAAAAAAAGGAGTCCTTTTTACACGAGTCCTTGATCAATCATTGCATCAGCAACTTTGACAAACCCTGCGATGTTCGCACCTTTCACATAGTTGACGAAGTCACCTTCTTTTCCATATTTCACGCAGGAGTTATGAATTTGCGCCATGATCCATTGCAGTTTTTTATCAACTTCATCTCTGCTCCAGGATATCCGTGCACTGTTTTGTGACATCTCAAGGCCGCTGGTCGCAACACCGCCGGCGTTTGCCGCTTTTCCAGGTCCATAGAGAATCTTATTTTCAATAAAAATCTCGACGCCCTCTGGTGTTGTTGGCATGTTTGCTCCTTCTGCGACGAGGATACAACCGTTGTCCACGAGTGTTTTTGCATCTTGTTTGCTTATCTCATTCTGTGTTGCTGATGGAAATGCACAATCACAGTTAAAATGCCAGGGAGTCTTCCCTGCTGCATATTCACATTTATATTTCTCCGCATATTCTTTTATACGACCGCGTTGAACATTTTTCAGGTCCATCACATAGGCAAGTTTCTTTTCATCGATTCCGGAAGGATCATAGATTGTACCTGATGAATCAGATAATGTGACTACTTTTCCACCAAGCTGATTTATTTTTTCTATGGTGTATTGTGCAACGTTTCCGGAACCTGAAACAACACAGGTTTTTCCTTTGAACGACTCTCCTTTGGTCTTTAACATTTCATGGGCGAAATAAGTCGCACCATAACCTGTTGCTTCTGGTCGTATGAGACTTCCTCCCCAGTTCAGTCCTTTTCCGGTAAGTACGCCAGTAAATTCATTTCTGATTTTTCTGTATTGCCCAAACATAAACCCAATTTCTCGACCACCAACTCCTATGTCTCCTGCTGGAACATCAGTGTCTGGTCCGATGTATCGTTGCAATTCAGTCATAAAAGATTGGCAGAATTTCATGACCTCGTTGTCGGTTTTTCCTTTAGGATCAAAATCAGACCCTCCTTTTCCACCACCCATTGGTAGCGTAGTCAAACTGTTCTTAAACACTTGTTCGAATGCTAAAAATTTTAAAATACTTAAGGTGACACTCGGGTGAAAACGAAGTCCTCCTTTGTATGGGCCTATTGCGCTGTTCATCTCAATACGGTACCCTCGATTAATTTGAATTTCTCCTTTGTCATCCAACCATGGTACACGGAAAATAATGGTACGTTCAGGTTCAATCATGCGCTCTAAAATCTTCGCTTTTTTATATTTTGGGTTTTTCTGAATGAACGGCATGAGGCTTTCAACAACTTCTTGGACTGCCTGATGAAACTCTTTCTCGCCTTGGTTTTTTTCTTTTACTTTTATCATGAATTCTTCGACAGATTTATCCATTAATATGCCTCCACTATTTTTGTTGGGTTGGTATCATTATTTCCTTTTAATACTTTGCCTGCATTCCTTCAATGAAAAATTAAAAAAATTACTTCATGACAGAAGAATTTTTAATAAAAATAGATTTGGGTCTTTTATCCAAATATTTTTTTTGTTTTAAGTCCGTGTCCTGTAAGTGGTACGACTACAAGATCATTTTTTCTTGTAAATGACTTTTTAAAACCTGCGATGGCAGCCGCTGACGTTGGTTCGACATAGAATCCTTTTCGTCGTGTGTAATCTAGTGCATCGAGGATCTCTTTTTCTGTAACGCTGATAATGTCACCGTTTGTTTCTTTTACCGCATGTAGAATTTCTTTTGCCCGGGTTGGGTTTGCAATAGCGATGCCTTCAGCGATAGTTTCTTTCATCGCTTGAAAGAGAGGAATTTTCCTTTGTTTTTTCCATGCATTTTCTAATGGTGCGCAGTTCTCTGCTTGTACCCCGATGATCCTGGGAAGTCTGTCAATGATGTTTTCTTGTTGCAATTCCTTCAAACCGATGTACGATCCAATAAGTAGTGTTCCGTTGCCAACCGGGATAAATAGGATATCTGGTATGTTCCATCCGAGTTGCTCTACCACTTCGAAGATATATGTT
The DNA here is from genome assembly GCA_003942085.1 of Thermoplasmata archaeon. Lineage (GTDB taxonomy): Archaea > Thermoplasmatota > E2 > DHVEG-1 > DHVEG-1 > SM1-50. The sequence continues at coordinate 28,628 of DQIQ01000003.1, forward strand.
TTTGTCCCGTGAAAGAAATAAGGATTCCAGTAGTGACTTGCATAATATGTTGTTTGTGCTTCCTGCAATGCTATATTTGCAGTCTCCTCTCGAGAACCCGGAATCTTATACAGGTGTGCTCCGTACTGTTTGATCTGCATGAGTTTTTCTGGTGTAGTTTTTTCAGGTACGTAGATATGACAGTGGATGTTTGCTTTTGCACAGTAGGCTGCAATTGCAGCACCAGCATTTCCTGATGAATCTTCGACGACTTTTTTGATTCCTAGCTCATGTATCTTGCTTACCAGGACTGAAGCTCCGCGGTCTTTATATGATCCACTTGGGAAAAGATGGTCTTGTTTCAATAATACTTTTTTTCCCCAAAATATATCTTCGACAAGAGGAGTAAAACCTTCATCAAAAGAGATAATATGTTGGTCGTGAGTAATGGGGAGCGCCTCGCGATATCTCCACAGCGTGGGTTTTCTCTTTTTTATTTTATCTAACGGAAAACGAGCCTGAAAATCAAGTGTTAATAGTCCACCACAGATACATCTCCAAACCGGTTCTGATGATTTGTATTCTTCGCCACATGATTGACAAATGAGTTTCATCATCGTACATAGAATGATTTATTGCGGTATATGTAAATGTTTTGCTTTGTATGATATTATATGAATGTACTCTTGAATATGAAAGCGTTTGAAATAATCTGAGGTGTTTACGTTTTAATGTAAAACAGAAGTATCGTTCCATTTTGTGATGTGCTTGTGGTGCTATAGGGGTGTGATGCCGTAACCGTTATGATGGTCTTTCCAAATCCAAGGATGAGATCAGAGTTAATGGTCCGTTGGCCACCAGCGGGGATGCTTAAGAGAGTCCCACCTGTTTTTTGCCCGATGAATGCACCACCGGTTAGGGTGATGTTCCATTGAACATGCATAATATCGATAGCACCTGTGTTTTTGATCACGGTTTTGATCTTGAACAGCCCGCCCGAGAGAAGACCGATCTCTAGTTTAGGTGCTATGATGGTGATGGCAAAAGGATTTGACCAATCGCTTTCAATCCCAAGGGTATTTTTGGCTTTTGCAGTAATTGAAAAGTTCCCTTTATCAGACCAGACATGCGAAATAGTTGCAATAGATCCTGAGGCACAGGGGCCAAACCATTCTTCATGGTTGCCATCGCCCCACTCTACCCAGTAGAAGACGTTCGAATTCCCTGGGTCTGTGGTGACGAAAGAAAAATCCATCTGCCTTCCGATATCTCCTTCTGCTGATCCATTTATCTGCGGTGGAAATGGTGCTGAAAGAACAGGGCTGACCACTAAGGCATAGTCCGCGTCAAGCTCTGGTGTTTCCACATGGGAATCCTGGATGATTTCATCAGCAGACACCTCGACAGTCCAGGTTCCCGCCTCAGGGTTTTGAATGAAGGCGCATTCGACCGTGTCCTTTGTGTCTGGGCTGCCATCCGGTTGGGACCATACACCATTCCGAAGACCGTTGTTTCCCCAGTAAATAACCTTTGACGGGGAAATGACCTTCAAGGATAAATCGTTAATCCGATGTTGTGATTGAACCGCAGGATTTCCAGCCGGATCAGCATACGTCATGGTGACCTTTAAATACGGTGAATCCGCCTCGACAGATACTATATGTGTTGATACCTCAAAGGGTTGAAGCACGTCTGATTCGTCGATAATGTAGAAATTATCTCGTAAATCGTACAGGTTTTTCACCGACGGCATTCCCCATCCCAGATGCATACGTGTTTTATCCTCGGTTGTTCCATTGAATGGGTATTGATCGGCAGTGTTGATCATCATAGCTTTTGCCGTCGTCATATGAGGACGGTTTTCAAAGACGGTGCCCTGTGGGTCGATTTTGTTTCCGAATATCCCATCAGACCACATCTGATAAAATAGACCGAAATGACCGGCAATGATCGGTGTTGCTCCGCTCGTACCACCAAAATTGTCGGTGTAAGCTGTTGGACTTCCTGATGTTGTGGTGAATATCCAATCATAGAATGAACAGAGGTCTGGTTTTATCCTTCCATCGGTAGCAGGTCCGATACTGCCACCGTAGTTCCATTGGTCATCGGCTTTTGTCAGGGTATCATAATGGTAGATGCCACCGCCAGAGACGATGTTCTTTGCCCAAGCCTGCGGTCGTGACATTTGATCACCTGCATTGCTTTGAGATTGACAATGAAGTACGTCAAAATCAAAGAGCGCGGTATCAGTATCCGCGGATATCGTGGTGTACTCGGTTGTTCGATCGTTTCCAACACTAGATGTCTCAAACACCCCGTAGTAAGGACCTTGTAATAACTCTCCAGTATGGTTATACCGATTCATCCCCTCTAACCCAATATAATTTAAGTCACCGACAATTCCTTGACCTGCAGGGAGCAACCCTCTACCTTTTGGGTTACCGGTCCCATCTCCGAAGACAATCCCTGAGGTTGAGGCACCATGAGAGTCACTCCCGACATTCCCATGTAGGATCAACGGACGGGATTGAAAATCAATATGAGCAATGTTAAACCCAATGTCGAAGACTTCCCCTCGGACACCGCTCCCATTGTAGCCTGCGACTGATTCAATGTAATTTGCCCCACCAATTTCACGTGCAATATCCATATCTACTTCGTAGGGGCTCCATCGGTCTACAAATAATATTTCATCCCAGCGAACGACCGAGAAAAGCTGATTTGGTGATAAGGTGGCTTCAATGAGGAATTTTCCTGCATCTGCCTTATTTACTATCCCACCAATTTCTTTGATACGTTCTGCGACGATGGTCTTTTGTTCAGCTGAAAGCACCTGGATGTTATACCGTTGAAGAGGGTACCTCTGGTCGGCGTTTTCCAAATTATCAATCATGAATTCTTCAAGCCTATAGGCGGGATGATAGGACCCAACCCAACGGACATAGGGGAAGGATTCAACCTGTGCTCTTGCATATTCTCCCATCTCGACAAGATAAGCATATTGAGCGATATAATGCCGTACCACACCGCCACATGCTGTTATCGCATCGTTGAACTCTTTGAGAGGCTGGGTGAAAAACTGAACGATAAATAAATGGGTGTCGCTATTTGCCGTTAAAAGAGGCTCAATCGATGGTTCCCCTTTAGCAGGGTCGAAATGAGCATATCTCAATCCAATTTCGTAACAAGGCTGAACCGTTCTTACAAAAGTTTTTCCTCCATCTAAACTTATCGAATAAAACGGTACAATCTCGTTTGTATTAAGTGTGCCATCCCAGAGTTTCAACAAGATTGATGAATCAGGTATACTGATAAATCGTTCATTGGTGTTTTCAGTGTTTTTTTGAAAAAACGCCAAGGTGTCATTGAGGATATCTCCGTTGACACTGACTGCGGTTGGAACACATAAGATACAAATAATTAGGCCTATGACTAATTTATTTATTTTTTTATCCATTTTTAATCCCCTTTTTAAATTTATTTTTTTTACAATATTATACTATAATTTAATGAGTATTGTATAATTAAATCTTCCTACGTTATTTTTTTGATGAATTCATCAAAATTGAAGTTTTTTCCCATTTATGACTCAATCATTTTAGCAGGACCTGTGAGGGCAGAATTGTTCAGATTGTTGTGTAGTTTTTCATTGATTTTTAAAAAAAATCTCAGAGATTTGTGACTGAATGACATAAGGGGTGTGCTCAAAGAAATACACCGTTTTAAATTTTTATGCGTGTGAAATCAACAATCTATTTATATACAATCATCATACAGACTGTGCGACAAAAATAATTTATTTTTGTCAAAACGGAAACATTAGAAGGGTGAGGAAATTGATAGTAAAAAATACTGCCAAATCATTGAATAAGGAATCAGTTTTAACAATGGTACGGGATGCGAAAGTCCTCTTTGTTCGATTGCAATTCATTGATATTTTGGGAGCGCCCAAGAACATCGTTATACCGGTTAGTGGGCTAGAGTCCGTATTGGATGAGGGTATCCCCTTTGATGCCTCCTCAATTGCTGGATATGCAACCATTGAAGAGTCTGATAAAATCGCAAAACCAGATCCAGGGAGTTTTGTGATTCTTCCCGATAGTGTTGAACAACGGAAAACAGCGAAACTCAACTGTGATATTTTCGAACCAAATGGGAAACGATTCGAAGGTGATGTGAAATACATTTTAGAAAAAATGGTGGAAAAAGCATCAAAGCTCGGTTTCATCTACAACACTGGTCCTGAATGTGAGTTCTTTTTATTTAAAAAAAATGGTGATGACTCTACGATCATACCGAATGATACGGCAGGGTACTTTGATTTGTCACATCGGGACCTTGCAGAAGGTGTTAGGGCAGACATCGCTCTCGCACTTGAAGAGGTTGGAATCCAGCCGTATACTGCGCATCATGAATGCGCAGACGGTCAACAGGAAATTAATTTTAATTACGCGGATGCGATCACCACCGCTGATCGTGTGATCACGTTGAAGTACATCACCAAGGTCATCGCCACGAAACATAACTTACATGCGTCCTTCATGCCAAAACCGCTCTATGGACAATGTGGCTCTGGGATGCATACGCATCAATCATTGTTCACCCTTGATGGTACAAATGCGTTCTATGACCCTTCAGATAAAAACCAGTTAAGCCCAGTTGCGTATCATTTCATCGCAGGTCTGTTGAAATATATTAAAGAATTGTCCGGTGTTCTAAATCAAACTGTGAACTCCTACAAACGACTCGTCCCAGGTTATGAGGCTCCGACCTATATCTCATGGGCAAACCAGAACCGCAGCGCGCTCATTCGTATTCCATCAAAACGAGGAAAAAGCACACGATGTGAACTTCGGAATCCTGATGTCTCCTGTAATCCTTATCTTGCGTTTTCAGTGATGCTTGCTGCAGGACTGAAAGGAATTGAAGACAAGCTTGAAGCACCAGAGTCTGTTGAAAAAAATATTTATGCGTTGTCAGAAGAGGAACGTCATAAATACGGTATTGAACAACTCCCAGAGAGCCTTGGTCATGCATTAGCGGTGATGAGCAAAAGTGAACTAGTAAGAGAAACCCTCGGTGACCATGTGTTCGAAAACCTCCTGCATGTGAAGCGAAAAGAATGGGATGCATACCGCCTACAAGTGACGAAATGGGAGATGGACAGTTACCTCCAAATCCTCTAAAGTAAAGCTTGCTTCACTACTCTATTATTTTTTTTCCTTGTCCTTATTAAAGAAACGTTATTAATCGGAGAAGGTATTCATGTTAACAAGGTTGATTCAATGACATTTGAAATGCAAATCGTCAGCAATACGCCTCTGACTGGCGAAGAGGATTTTGATACCGCTGCAAAGATGTTCTTTGAGCAAATTGGGTATCTTTCTAAGGGATCTGATCCTCTGATTCCCTATAAGATATTTGCAGATTTTTTCCTCAAACACCCAACGAAAGCATGGTTTGTTGACGACATCGCAGCGACATTGAAAACATCACGGCCGACCGTCTATCGACATTTGAACAAATTGAAAGGATTCGATATCCTTGAAGAAGTATCGGTGTTTGATGAGGTGTCCAAACAACAGAAAAAGGCGTATCGATTGCGATACGGAAATTTTGAAAAAGCATGGAATTTTGTAGAAGCGCACATTAAAGTAGCAGTTGAGAATTACGGCAAGACTGTTGAGCATCTTCAAAGCCTAATCGAAACAAAAAGGAAGTGAACTGATGGATAAAAAGGAAGACTGGAAACTAACTGAAGGATCCCGCTATAAGATCATCTCCATAGGTGGACGAGATAGTTCTTTGGAAACCGAAGGAATTTTCAAAGGATATGCAACAATCGGTATAGAAGAAGCAGGGCTAGTTATTGAACTCTGTACAGAGCATGAGAAAAGTGAAGATAAACTCCGTATTGTTCCCTTACATGCGATCCTTGCCATTGATGTCCTGGATGCAAAAGAGCATGAAGGAACAGATGAAGACAAAGAACCAAGCGGTCACTATTACGGATAAGGCACAAAGCCGCCACAAGTAAAGCCAAAAAAATAACAAAACGTTTATTAAAGAGGAATTTCTTTTATTTTGTCATATCACAAAGAAACAAACCATCCTTCGGGGGGAGCATGATTTGGTATGACTAAGGAAGAGAAAAAGAAAATGGATTCCGACAACAACATCATCTATGTCGGGAACAAACCACCGATGAATTATGTGTCTGCGATTATGGCGGTTTTGAGTTCAGGGAGCTATTCTGAGGTGGTGCTAAAAGCGAGAGGAAACGCGATTAGCAGGGCGGTTGACGCAGCAGAGATAACCCACAATCGGTTTTTGACAGACGCTGAGGTCACCAATATCGATATCGGAACTGAAGTCGTGACCAACGAGGAAGGTAGGAAATCAAACGTGTCCTCAATTGAAATCTGCTTAACGATGAAAAAAACCGAAAAATAGACGTCAACCCTGATTTGCGAGCTCTTCACGTTCCGTTCAGCGATAATTCATCAATCTTTCTTAAGGAAAAAATTCTATAAAGAGGATGATAATGCACCCGTGTCCATGAACTCAGTTTTTGACCTCCTTGACCGTCGTATCCGAGAGCTGCTCTCTGCAAACAAAATAGAACAACCGACAGAGCCGCAGCGAATCGCAATCCCCTCGATTCTGAAGGGGCAGCATGTGCTTCTGATTGCACCGACCGGATTGGGGAAAACAGAGTCAGCGTTGCTTCCTATCTTTCATAATTATTTGATTCAGAAAGAGTCTTGTTCTTTGGAGAAGGACGCAAAAGGTATCTCGATTCTTTATATCACCCCCCTGCGTGCGTTAAATAGGGATATGCTCCGTCGGACGTTCGACTGGGGCAAACACTTGGGAATTTCTGTGTCGGTTCGCCATGGAGATACCTCAGTGAGTGAGCGCGCTAAACAAGCAAGATCCCCCCCCGATATGTTGATTACCACTCCTGAGACCCTGCAGATCCTTTTCACAGGCAAACGCATACGCAAACACCTCGGGAGTGTTCGTTGGGTCGTCGTCGATGAGGTCCATGAGCTGGCTGGTGATGAACGAGGCGCGCAGCTTGTGGTGGGATTGGAACGATTATTGGAGATTACCAAGGAGGCAGGACATGAGTTTCAACGGATCGGTCTATCTGCAACAGTCGGTCTGCCTAGCGAGATAGCACGATATCTCGGTGGCAAAGAAAAAACTCTGTTTCGTGAAGTAGATGTTCTCGAAGTCGACGTCACCAGACATATTGATATACGTGTGGAGATGCCTTCGGTTAAAAAAGATGATTATCCGCTGGCGAATCGTTTATCAATTGAACCGATCTCATTTGCATTGCTCCGAAGATGTAAAGAACTGATTGATGAACATACCTCCACACTTTTATTTATCAACACCAGAGATGGTGCAGAAATCCTTGCGTCTCGTTTCCATGTCTGGCAGGATGATCAGAAGATCGGTGTTCATCATGGGTCACTGTCGAAACACGCGCGCATTGAAGCAGAAAACGACTTTAAAAATGGGACATTAAAAGCATTGGTATGCACCTCTTCTCTTGAGCTTGGCATCGATGTTGGTGACACTGATTTTGTGATTCAATACAACTCACCACGGGAAGTTACCCGCATTGTCCAAAGGATTGGTCGGTCAGGGCACCGGGTTGGCCGGACGTCTAAAGGAACGATCCTTGCGACAAATCCTGAGGATCTCTCAGAAAGCCTGGTTATTGCCCGTCGAGCACTTGCAGGAACGTTAGAGCAGTTTTCCGTGCGACGAAACCCTCTGTCGGTTCTCTCGAATCAAATGATTTCAATTGCATTGGAGTACGGTCGCATCCAAGCAAGGGTCGCTTATGAAATAATCACACGATCATACCCGTTTACTACTCTTCCATGGACTGTCTTTGAATCGGTCATGTATCAATTAAAAGACCAGCGATCAATATGGTTGGAACAAGCAAATAACGAAATATTCCTGATGAAACGGACAAATTCACGATACTATTTCCTTGATAATATCTCCATGATCCCTGATGAAAAAACATATCCGGTCATCGATATTAGTACAAGAAAATCCATTGGTACCCTGGATGAGCGCTTTGTGCTAAGTTGTGGATTTGAGGGAGAAAAATTTATCCTCCGGGGGAGGCCATGGATGATTGTCAAACGAGAGGATACTGAACTACTGGTCTCTCCGATTAAGGAAATCGGGACGATTCCCTCATGGGCCGGTGAAGATATCCCGGTACCGTTTGAGGTAGCTCAAGAAGTAGGAATGCTTAGGCGACTGGTGGCAGAAAACAAGGATATCTACCATTACCCCTGTGCCGCGGAAACCATGAAGAAATTTGTTGAGTATGTCGGTGCTCAAAAACAACAAGGATTTATCGTACCTGACGATACGACGATTACCTTTGATGTTGAGGAAAAAACCTTGGTGCTCAACACCTGTTTTGGCACAAAAGTCAATGAGACTGTCGGACGATTGATTTCAGCGATTCTTGCACAATCCATCGGTGAAAGCATCGGGATCAATAGTGATGCCTATCGCATCAATCTTGAGCTGCCTGGTCGTATCCCTCCTGAGCGTATCAAAGAAATCCTTTTCACTGTAAAACCAGAGACATTGGAATACCTCATGAAAACGATTCTGCGAAATTCGACGTACCTCCGGTGGCAGCTTATTCATGTTGCACGAAAATTCGGTGCACTACGCAAGGACTTTGATTACAAAACCGTCGGGATGAAACGGTTATTCAACCTTTTTGAACAATCATTGATCCTTGAAGAGGCATTGGATAAATTGATGTGGGAGCGCATGGACATTGAACGAACTGTTCAGGTATTACTGAGAATACAGAACGGTGAAATCCCGATTCATATCCAAGGGTTATCGCCGATAGCGCTCACGGGATTTGAAACTATGCGTGGTCTTATGGTCCCGCAGCGTGCGGATCGATCGATTCTCATGGCGTTGAAGAAACGATTGGAGGACACAGATGTCACGATGGTGTGTACGAACTGTCATCGTTCATGGAATACTTTTGCAGGGCGAGCATCGATGCAACCAACCTGTTCGAGGTGTGGTGCGATTAAAATCGCGGTGGTCCGAAGGTATAGTAAAAAGTCTCTTCCGCTGCTATCCAAGAAACACCGTACAGCTGAGGAAAACAAGGACGTAAAGCGTTTACATAAGAACGCAAGTCTTGTCTTAAGCTATGGAAAATTCGCGATACTTGCGCTTGTCGGGCGCGGCATCGGTCCTGATACGGCTGCACGGATTCTTGGTCGCTATAATAAACTTGAGCTGACGAAATCTGAGGAGTTGGAAATAAAATTTTTACGTGACATCCTGCAAGCTGAGCTCCTGTATGTTAAAACACGTGGTTTTTGGGATGTGTAACCTGCAGGGAAATATTTATATGAACATTGTTTATATTATACAAATGGTGATTAGGTATGAAGGGAAGGATAATTGTTGGTAGTTTAGTAGCAATTTTTTTGATACTACTTGCTCCGGTAACAAACGCGGTTCAGATCAAAACCGTTGAAAAGGACTTGTCAACGTCGTTCATTTCGTATGATGCCTTAAAAAACATGGATGCTGATGAACTCATTGTTTTTATCCGTACTCTTGCGCAAAACTATCCGCAGCTCTATGAAGAATTTCAGCATGATGTAGACGAAATGAAAAACACACCGGTTTCATCAATAGTCACCAAACACGTCAGTGATATACAGCTCAATAAAAATCAGGGGCCACAACAAAAAAGTGACAATCAAACATTGCTTGAAAAAATCTTTTGGAAGGTGTTTAACTATCGTCTGTTCCGATTATATATCAGTACCTGTTTGTTTATCTATTTCCAGTCGAAATTTACTCTTATGCGAACGATGACATGGGGTATTCGGCTTCTTCGGTGGGTTAAGATAGGTATTCTCTTAGGGTTTATTGATCCATCCCAACAACCACAAACACCGAATATAGCCTGTACAACGGATTCTACGACAAATAGAATAACAGTGGCGACTGCAGATGCTAATATCAAATGGAATGATATCATAATTACGAATGATACCGGCTCTTCAAATTGTCATTGGGCAATCTATGATGGTGGCGGGGTAACAAATCAGACAACAAATGTTATGCCCACATCAAATGTTACCGCTGGTGACTATATTTTCATCTGGTATCCATCAGGTGGCAACGTTAAAATTACCTTGAGATACGTACCGACAAACTCATTACTCGGTAGTTGGACCGTAAACGTCTAGGCAGTTGTAGTCCATCGTCAGAAGCTATCGTGACGGTCGATGATACACTGGCCAATTGTACAGAAGTTATCGTACTATTGTATATTTCCACAGAAGAAATTTTTGATAATTTTGATTTTGATTAAACAAAGTATATAGTGGAGGAAAAACCCTTTTTAGATTATAATTACAAAGACTTTTTACCTCGGGGTAGTATACCGCCAGCCTATGCCATTTCATCAGGAAATCATTGATTTGATTCTTTCCAAAGAAATTCAGACCAAAGACGAGCTTCATAAAGCAAAAGTGAAATTGTGTAAAAAATACAAGCTTAAAACAATACCACGAGATAGTGAAATTCTTGCGCATCTTCCCACGGATCAAATAGAGAACGGTAGAGCACGTTCGCTGCTGAGAAAGAAATCAATGCGAACCCTTTCCGGCGTTTCCATTGTCGCTACCATGACCTCACCAGCAGCTTGTCCACACGGTCGATGCGTGCCTTGTCCTGGTGGTCCGGACCGCAATACACCTCAGAGCTACACCGGTTATGAACCAGCGGCGATGCGTGCCAGCTGTAACAATTTCGACCCGTATCTCCAGATACAAAGCAGGGTGGAACAGCTTCATGCGATTGGACATCTGACCGATAAAGTTGACCTCGTTATTATGGGCGGGACTTTTACTGCACGTCTCCCTGATTATCAGCAATGGTTTGTCAAACAATGTTACGATGCACTGAACAATAAACGATCAAAAACATTGGAGCAGGCGAAAAAGAGCAACGAAACAGCATCATCACGATGTATAGGACTTACCGTTGAGACACGACCTGACTGGTTTCGTTTACAACAGGCCGATCACGCGTTAGATCTTGGGGCGACACGAGTGGAGTTGGGGGTACAAACAATTGACGATAGTATCCTTTTTCAAATCGAACGAGGGCACACGGTTTCTGACTCTATCGCTGCCACGCGTATCGCAAAAGATGCTGGCTTCAAAGTCTGTTATCATATGATGCCTGGGCTCCCTGGCAGCACTGAAAAAAAAGATCTCAACGCCTTTCAAACGATCTTTGCTGATGAACGCTTCAAACCAGATATGATAAAGATTTATCCGACGCTGATTATTAAAGGTACAAAACTGTATGACCTATGGAAAGAAGGAAAATACGAACCACTCAGCACGGAGCAAGCATCATGTCTCATTGCCCGGATAAAAAAGGATGTCCCGGAATGGGTCCGGATCCAACGAATTCAGCGCGACATCCCTGCTCATGAAATCTGCGCGGGTATAAAAAAAAGCAATCTTCGGCAATTAGTCGAAATAAAAATGCAGAAGGATACGACATCATGTCGGTGTATTCGCTGTCGAGAAATTGGTCATGTGTCGGTCGAAAAAACAAAGAAGCTAGCGAGTCTATCTCTCACCAGCGTTCATCGTCGATATAAGGCAAGTACCGGTGATGAGATATTCGTATCTCTCGAGGACGTAACACAGGATATTCTGGTTGGATATATTCGACTACGGAACGTCGGTACCCCGCATCGTTTCGAGCTTCAAAAAGAACCCTGTATGATTGTCCGTGAACTAAAGGTGCTCGGACGCGAAGCATCGCTTGGTGAACGGACATCCGAAGCGTTCCAGCATCGTGGGTACGGTAAAACACTGCTCAGTGAAGCAGAACGGATCTGTTGGGAAGAATTTGACAAGAAACATTTGTTTGTGCTGAGCGGCGTTGGTGCGAAACAGTACTATCGGAAATTAGGGTTCTCTGATAATGGTGCGTACTTATCTAAAAGAGTACAGCTTTAGAATCTTGACCTTTTTTTTTAAAAAAATATATAAATAGGTGCTGTTTTCTCCGTTTACAACCAATCTGGTTGGGGGAGAGTATTTCATGTCCGAATTTATTTGGCAATGGACGAAAGGAAACAAAAGAGTTTATACAACACAAGTCGAACTAGCTGAACAAGCGATGAAGGATGGATTATTTGTCATGGGTGCTCGTGTGCGTCCTAATCCGTTGGAGTCGTAGAAAATATTTTTTCATTATCTTTTCTTTCTTTTTTTTATTTACGGAAGATTTTTATTCGTCTTAGGTATTTAACCTTCTTAGGTCATGGCTGAACTAAATTACAATAATCTATTAAAAAGAGTGCATAGCGCAACAGCAAAGGAACGCATCGATGATGATCGCTTTAAAGTCCCAAAAGTCGATGTTTTCTATGAAGGAAATACCACGGTTTTGAAAAATTTTGATAAAATTATCGATGTCTTGAATCGTGATGCAGATCATTTTTTAAAATTTTTACTGGGAAGCGTTGGAACTGCTGGTGACATCTCGAATGGTCGGGTGATCTTCCAGGGAAAGATCCCGATGAGGACCATTCAAGAGCGGCTCGATGAGTACGTCAATACGTATGTGATTTGCTCGGAATGCAACCGTCCTGATACCCATTTGGTAAAAAAAGACCGGACACTGTTAATTCGCTGTGATGCATGTGGGGCGTTTCGATCGATTGGCTCTATGAAAAAAAGAAAAACGATAGTCCCCAGCGAGGTGTTCAAAGAAGGGGAGATTTACGAACTGACGATTAAGGATATCGGAAAACGTGGGGATGGTGTGGCGTTTTTTGATAAATACGTTGTCTATGTCCCGGGGGCGATAAAAGGCGCTACCGTTAAAGTGAAAATAGAAAAGATTTCTGGTACTGTCGCCTTTGGTCGTATATCGCAGTAAATGCTATCATCTTTTATGAAAAATGAAATATCACCGGTTTAGTACACGCGTCAGTACGTGCATTACTACCTGCGTATTTTTGTAAATCACGTCGATGTTTTTTTCAAATTTCCAGATAGAAAAATTTTATTTTATTGCATCGAACAACCTGTAGCATGGTTTATTGAACGGGACTAGAAAAATAGAAAATTATATAAAGATAAGGACGTATTCGCTCTACGTTTGTCAGACAAATGATGTCGTTTGGCATTTGTCCGACGTACATATCACGTACGTTTGACGCAAAAATGATGTCTTTCTGACAGACACAAAAAATGTGAGGAGAACTATGGAAAACGACCGCATCACAATCCGATTGCCTCAAATCGATCTCAGACAAATCGACCTTTTAATTCGACTTGGCGAATTTTCAACTCGATCTGAGGTAGTACGGCATGCGGTAAAAGACTATATAGAGAATCACACAACCCGTATTCTTGCAAAAGCCGACAAATTCAAAAAAATTCAAGAATTGGAAGCTGCGGCCGCTGCTATAGAACCTTACATGAAAAAATAATATCAAGGTAAAAGCAGGGGATGGGATGCACCCCTTTAGTGAAGGCCGCCCTTTTCGGGCGGCCTTCCCAACTACCAGAATAGGAGGAACAAGAAAATGGCCGAAAATAAGATGCAGTCCTTTGTTGAGACTGCAATAGAAAACAAAGTAAGTGAGGAAAGCAAGCAGAAGATTGATGACGGACTCTTTGGTAATGCTCGGATTGTAATTGTTGGATGTGGTGGAGCGGGAGGGAACACGATTACCAGGCTCCACAAATTAGGTGTAAAAGGAGCAGAAACCATCGCAATCAACACCGATAAAATTGCACTTGATCTCGTCGATGCTGATAAAAAACTTCTTATTGGAAAAAGCTTGACAAGAGGACTAGGTGCAGGAGGGTTCCCCGAGATGGGTGAACGTGCTGCAAGAGAATCAAGCAGGGAACTTGAAGAAATGTTACAAGGTGCAGACCTTGTCTTTGTCTGCGCTGGAATGGGCGGTGGAACAGGAACCGGATCTGCTCCAGTGGTTGCAGAAATCGCAAAGAAACTTGGCTCTATCGTCACATGTATGGTTTCCACACCGTTCAACGTAGAGCGCGCACGGTTAGTAAAAGCAGATGAAGGCCTTGATAAACTGCGTGTCACCGCAGACAGCACCGTTGTGCTCGACAACAACCGACTCCTTGAATTTGTACCTAACCTCCCAATCAACCAAGCATTCTCCGTGATGGACCAACTCGTTGCAGAAACCGTGAAGGGAATTTCTGAGACCATCTCAGTGCCCTCATTGATCAACCTTGACTTTGCTGATATGAAGGCAGTCATGGATTCTGGCGGTCTGTCTGTTATGCTCTGGGGCGAAGCTGATGAGGATGCAGGGGTCGACACTATTGTAAAAGAGGCATTAAATCACCCACTGCTCAATGTAGATTATCATGGTGCGCACAGTGCACTCGTTCATATCACTGGTGGCCCAAACATGAGCTTAAAATACGTTCAGGATGTCGCTAAGGCACTCACCGAGGATATGGATTGTTACTCCAACGTTATCCTTGGAGCCCGAGTGGACCCTGCCTTTGAAGGTAAATGCAGAGTGATGGCAATCATGACCGGCGTACAATCACCAAATCTGCTCAGCTCGCGACCTGAGCGGCGCACAAATCCGACCGCTCCCAATATCCCTGCAAGAAAAATCATGACAAACCCCAAAGTCGGAAATATCGACTTTGTCCGGTAAAAAAAAGCTGAAAGCTACACTCGTAGCTTCTCTTTTCATTTTTTTTTAGTTTATTTTTTTAATGTTTTCTACAAGCTCTCTGATATCAAAGGGTTTTGTAATGTAATCATGGATGTAGGGTTCAAGTCCTTTCATCTTGTGATGGTGGAACGTCCCAATCCCAGTGATTACGACGATGTTGATGTTTTTTTCAAACCCTCTTTTCACGATTTCTTTGATGGTTGCCCACCCATCCATCTGTGGCATCATAAGATCAATAAGAAGAATACCGGTGAATCCTCTATTAAGGAACTCAAGACATTCGGCTCCGTTTTCCGCATTTATGACTTCGTATCCTTCATGTTCGAAAATGTTTTTGAGCGATAAACGGACATCGGCATCATCGTCGACGATCAGTATGTTTTTCCTCATAGATTGCCACCTTTGATCTTCAGCAGTGTTATTCGTTAACGTACTATATTTTTACAGAAGCGATATATAAAGATGCTGTGACAAAATGCCAGATAGAACAACTGAAAAAAACAAACAAATGTAACAACACCAATCTAAGTTTTATACTACATGTACAATTCCATTCTGCATTATGGGCCTATGAGGTAGTCTGGATATCCTTCCGGCCTTCGGAGCCGGATACTGGGGTTCAAATCCCCATAGGTCCGCTTAATCTTCTGACTATGATTTCTTGTCTTGGGGAGTCCCCCGTCAGAAGAGTGAATAATAACGGGAGAATTCTTTCTTTTACACCTTATAAATTCAATTTCTTTGATAAAGTCAATACTCCTACGTTCAGAAGTTGAAATACAAAACCATCAACCAAAAAAGGTAAGGAAGGCGCAGAACCAAAGCACGCAGCAACCCGCCAAACCGGCAAAACACAGCCGCGCAACACCAGCGTCACCTGAAGACAAGAGCGCAGATCGGGAAGACAAGATCCCACCGAACGTCGCCCTTCCTCACCACTAGTCTATTTGTCAACGACACTATTTAAAAGCATCGCGGTAAAATCTCAAAATGAAAAAATGAAACAACCTTGACCAATTCTTTTTTAAATCAGATTCATATTGAGAACAATTCATGTGAGCTATGATGGCAGTCAAAATTGGTTTTCTTGTCAACCCCATTGCAGGGATGGGTGGTCGGGTTGGGCTAAAGGGAACCGATGGTGTTGTTGACAAAGCAGTCAGGTTAGGAGCAAAACCTGCCGCTCGTCAAAAGGCAGAAGAAACACTCCGGGAGTTTTGTGCACTATCATCAAATCACCAGGATCTTCAGTGGGTCACCTGTGGCGGGGATATGGGGAATAACGAGTTAGAATATGTAGGAATACAAAACAGACAGATCGTCTACTCGCCTTCTGGAAATGCGACGTCTGCTGATGATACGAAGAACGCCTGTGAAAAACTCCTTGAGAATCATATTGATTTGATTGTCTTCTGCGGCGGGGATGGAACCGCACGAGATATCTATGGTATCGTCGAAAATAAAATTCCGCTCCTGGGCATCCCTGCAGGAGTAAAAATGCATTCCGGTGTCTTTGGCATCAGCACAAAAGCCACCGCAAAAATGCTGGAGGAATTCATCAATAAACACCTTACGGTTGGCGATGTTGAAATCATGGATCTTGATGAAGAACTATATCGAAGAGGGGAATGGAAGGTCAGATTGTTCGGGGTTGCAAAAGGGATCATCGAACCGACCTATGTACAGGTGGGCAAAGCTTGTTTTGAATCAGTGTCTGATGATGAAGTAAAAGACGAGCTTGCTGACCATATCAACGATGAGCTGGAAAAACATATGGACTGGTTGTTTTTATTTTGTTCAGGAGGAACCATTGAGTACATCGCAAAAAAACTGAACATCGAGCACACCCTGCTAGGTATCGATGCGGTGTACCAAAAACACCTTGTGGGAAAGGATGTCAACGAAGAACAGATCCTGGCGCTTATGAAAAAATATCCAAAAGCGAAAATCCTCCTCAGCCCAATCGGTGCACAGGGATTTATCCTCGGTCGTGGAAATCTACAGCTCAGCCCTGCGGTTATCAACAAAATTGGAATCGAAAACATCATCGTTGTTGCAACCCCATCAAAGCTTATGTATACTCCCATTCTGCGCGTAGATACTGGAGATAAGAAACTCGACCGTCTTTTCACCGCGCAGGAGTATCTTATGGTGGTTATTGGATATCGTCTTAGCAGAGTAGTGAAGCTACAGACCAACAGCTTTTAATATGCGAATCTTATTCACTGACCCTCATTAGGGGACATATCACTATTGGAGGCAACATTATGACACAAATTATAAAACGAAATGCAAACAAATTTTTAAAAGACGAATACGATGAACTAGTAAAGAACCATCTTGAGTGGAATATCCGTATTCTTGAGAGCGGATCAAAACCTCATTCGATTGTCGATGGAAAAGAAGTTATTATGCTCTGTTCAAATAACTACCTGAACTTGAGCAATCACCCTCGATTGGTGAAAGGTGCGATAGAGGCTGCAAAGAAATATGGTGCAGGATCTGGGTCTGTTAGAGCGATTGCGGGTACTTTACAAATTCATAAAGAAGTAGAAAAACGCCTCGCACGATTCAAACGAACAGAATCTGCATTGATTTATCAAACCGGTTTTGCCGCAAATGCTGGCCTGATTCCTCAACTTGTCGGCGATGGAGACATCGTCGTGAGCGATAAGTTGAATCATGGCAGTATTATTGATGGCGTCCGACTTACAAAAGCTGAACGAGCGGTCTATGAACATCGTGATATGGGTGATCTTGAAAAGGTATTGAAAGAAGCTGATAAGAAATATCGGCGCATCCTCATCATTACCGATGGGGTCTTTAGTATGGATGGAGACATCGCTCCGATGGACAAGATCGTGAAGCTTGCAAATGAATATGGTGCGATGACCTATGTTGATGATGCTCATGGTGAAGGAGTCATCGGCCCTGATGGACGGGGAATTGGCGCGCATTTCCATATCGAAGGGAAAATTGATGTGGAGATGGGGACCTTCAGTAAAGCGTTTGGTGTCGTCGGCGGTTTAATCGCCGGTAGCCAAGACTTGGTGAACTTCGCCTACAACAAATCACGAACCTGGCTGCTTTCTGGTTCACACCCACCAGCGGTCTCGGGTGCTCAGCTTGCTGCAATCGATGTGCTAGAGACAGAACCTGAACATGTGAAACGACTGTGGGATAATACAAAATATTTCAAAAATGAATTGAATTCGTTAGGGTTCAATACCGGTGAAAGTGAAACACCGATCACTCCAGTCATTGTTGGTGACTCCGGAAAAGCAAAAGAATTAAGCAACCAGTTGTATGATGAAGGCGTATTTGCACTTCCGATTGTGTTCCCTATGGTCGCTCGAGATAAGGCTCGTATTCGAACCATGGTAAATGCAGGTCTTACAAAGAAGGATCTTGATTTTGCCTTAGATAAATTCGAAAAACTAGGGAAACAATTATCTATCATCTAAATGCATTGGAGGAGAAAGCATCGTGCTTTTCTCCTTATCACACCTTTACACAAAGTATATATAAAAGATATGAGATTCGTTACCCAGTATTTTTCTGGTGTTTACTGGAGAGTAATTTATGACAGAAGAGTTAAAGAAAACTGGTACCACAATTCTTGGTATGGTATGTAAAGACGGCGTTGTTATAGCAACAGAACGAAGAGCAACGATGGGTACGCTCATTGCTCATAAAGCGACAAAAAAACTCTATCAAATCGATAATCATCTTGCTCTTGCTACCGCAGGACTTGTTGGTGACCTTCAGGTTCTTTCACGGTATCTAAGTGCAGAAACGAAATTATATAGCTTAAAAAGGGACGTGGAAATGTCAGTGCAGAGCGCTGCAACACTCATGTCCAATATCCTGAATTCCAGAAAATTCTATCCCTATTATGTCCAGTTGATTCTCGGCGGGTGGGACTCCAGTGGAGGACATGTGTACTCATTAGATGCAGCTGGTGGTTCTATACCTGATAAATATACTGCTGGCGGTTCCGGATCACCCTATGCCTTCGGTGTGCTAGAGGACTCGTTCCGAGATGATATGACGGTAAATGATGGTATCGATCTTGCTCTAAGAGCGGTCACCGCTGCGATGGGCCGTGATTCAGCTTCAGGAAATGGGGCTGATGTGGCAGTGATTACCGAAAAAGAGTTTAAGATGATACCTGAAGATGAAATAAAAAAACGTTTGCAGAAAATGGGGAAGTAGATAATCCGTATTCTCAGAGGAAATTTATCAATTAGATAAGCGTGCAAAGTTCGTTTTACAAGCTTTAAAAAAGGTAGAAAATGACCGTTGATGATGTTTTAGCAGAAATTCGAGGCAAGATTCGAGGTTCAATACCAGCAAGTGTTGATATTTCCGAAGTAGAATTTGAAGGGGCGCTTCTTGTAATTTACACCAAGACGCCTGATAAATTTGCCAATAATAAGGATCTTGTAAAGAATATGGCAAAGAGTCTTCAGAAGCGTATCGTGGTTCGTCCTGACCCAACAGTTCTTACTGACATTGATATCGCCGAAAAGAAAATACGGCAGATTATCCCTAAAGATGCAGAAATAACCAATATCTATTTTCAACCTGATGTCGGTGAAGTCACCATTGAGGCTCTGAAGCCTGGTGCTGCGATTGGACGAGAAGGCCAGCTATTAAACGAGATACGTAAGAAGATCAACTGGGCTCCAAGTATAGTTCGCGCGCCACCGATTCAATCAAAAACCGTTCAGGAGATACGTGGGTACCTTCGCTCGATGAGTGATGAACGGAAAGATATTCTGCGAAAAATCGGTCGGAAGATTCATCGTGGTTCTTCAACTGGGGAGAAATACATCCGTATGATCGCCTTGGGTGGATTCCGAGAGGTAGGTCGATCCTGTTCGATGTTACACACCCAGGATAGCAAAGTGTTAATTGATTGTGGTATTGATGTTTCTTCGGAGAATAACGGATCACCCTACATTCATCTCCCCGAGGTGCTTCCTTTAGAGAAAATCGATGCGGTTGTCATCACGCATGCTCACCTTGATCATTGCGGGTTAGTCCCTATTTTATACAAATACGGATATGATGGTCCTATCTATTGTACGCCACCTACACGAGACCTTATGACGTTGCTGCAGATGGATTACATCAAGGTTGCCGCTGCAGACGCTAAAAAGATTCCCTACTCATCAGAGAATATACGTAATGTGATTAAACATTGCATCGTGATGGGTTATGGAGATACGACCGATATCACCCCTGATATTCGGCTCACGTTCCATAACGCTGGGCATATTCTCGGCTCATCGATTTGTCATTTCCATATCGGAGATGGTCTCTACAACATTGCATTCTCCGGTGACATTAAATTTGAGCGCACGTGGTTATTTAACCCGGCGATAAATCATTTCCCTCGCGCAGAGGCTCTTGTCATTGAATCGACCTATGGTGGTCATGATGATTTTCAGCCAAGCCGGAAAGAAGCCACAGATCGACTAAAGGATATCATTCGCACTTCGATGAAGAAAAAAGGAAAAGTCCTTGTTCCTGTGTTTGCCGTTGGAAGAAGCCAGGAGGTTATGATCGTCCTGGAGAGCCTGGTGAAAATGAAAGAGATACCTGAAGTCCCGGTCTATCTTGATGGGATGATCTGGGAGGCTACCGCTATTCACACGGCTTACCCGGAGTATCTGAACAACAGGCTGAGGACGCAAATCTTCCAACAGGGGGATAACCCCTTGCTTTCTGAGATTTTCAAACGAGTCGACAGCGGTGAGATGCGAGAGAAAATACTTGCTGAAAAAGACCCCTGTGTCGTGCTTGCCACCAGTGGTATGATGAACGGTGGTCCGGTCATGGAGTATTTTAAGCACTGGTCAGGGGAAGCAAAGAACACCTTGGTGTTCGTCGGATATCAGGCGGAAGGTACCATTGGTCGCCGGATCCAACGGGGCGCAAAGGAGATACCTATGAATATCGGAGGTAATCTCGTAAGCCTGCCTGTTGAGATGAACGTGGAAACATGCGATGGGTTCTCCGGGCATAGCGACCGCAGACAGCTCGTTGGATACATTAACAACATGTCTCCGCGTCCCGAACGCGTCGTGTTTGGTCATGGTGAGGAATCAAAATGTGTTGATCTGTCATCGACGATTCATAAACGACTGAACATAAACACGGCAGCTCCCTTCAATCTCGAGAGCATCAGGTTCGTTTAAAAACCATTTTTTTTTATAATGATTGGACACGCTGGCAGACGTAAAGATTCACTTTTGTGTGAAGCACGCACATCTCTTGTATAACGTTTGGGTCGCTTGGAGCAAAGCTTTTACCAAGTTCAATCGTGTACGCAAGCACGCCATAGGTCCCATACATCCAATCTGACGCATCCCCGATGGTTGGATATAAATTAACTGATTGATCATAATGGTAGTCATTGATGTTGGAGATATTTTCACCAATGGAAACAAAAACTGGTTTGTCTTTTGCAGGAAGTATGGTATAGCCCCAGGGGAACAGAATTAATTCTCCATAGGTATGATAGGATATTGAAATAGTAATTTTGTGTGTGTCCATGAACTGTCGGATGGCTTGTGTTTCGTTTTCACTGAATGGTCGTTGCCCTCGGTAAGCGTCATTGTTATCAAAGACACTGGTCGAACCAATATATAATGGAGCTAAAAGGAAAAAACGTAGCCAGCGATAACCATAGTTTCTATTCAGGTCTACGCCAACAGAGGTTATTTCTGTTTTATATCCAAATGAACCACGGTTTGGTTCAAGGTTTTTTCGTGTTCCAGCTTCGACGCCATCTGGGTTTACCATAGGGATGACATAGATCTGTGTGCTGTTGATGGTGGACCGTATCTCGGGGAGGCTGTTGTTTTCGTACTGTTCAACCATGTATTGGATAAAAAATAGACACACCTCGTAACTTGGTTTTTCATTGCCATGATGCGCTCCCATGAACAGAACGCCCGGTTCAACCTCCTCCTGGTTCACGTTATCGGAGAGCTTCACCATCCACAGGTCCCTTCCTTCGTAGGTCTTCCCAATCGAGCTTAAAGACATGATGTCAGAGTGGTTCATCGCGAGATTCTGGAGGATTACGGTCAATTCGTCATAGGTATGATAGAGACCTGCAGGGGTTTTCAATGGTAGGGGGTCATGTATGTCCTTCAGACGTTGTTCACGGACCGACCTAAGCAGCAAATCGCTCTCTTGTGTCCTCCAAGAAGATGTTGCCTGTATAGGTGGTACAATAAGTAATCCAATGAACATGATGGTTAGAGCGAACGTGCTTTTTCTCATAAATCAGCCTCTTAATAACAGACCTACCTCTTTATTATTCTTTCTCCTTTATAAAGATAACTGTTTTCCATGAAAAAAAGACGGACTACACAAGGGTTGCTTCTTTTCGTCCGATCAGAAGGACCGCAAGATACGTGGGGACCTCCTGTTTACCTTCACCTAAGTGGTAATTCTGGTTGTTCATATCCATGTTTACCTCTCGATGAACATTGATTTGGACAGGATCCTCAGGTAACACGACCGCGTCTCTGAGCGGATCAAAGTCTTTCAAATCGTCAACATCGATTTTCACAACCTTTAGCCCGGTCTTCCCATGCAACGATGACGGCAACCGAATCAGGCGTTTCACATCACACGTCACTGGCTCATCGGTCTCCCCTGCACTCAGCGATACCGCAGTTTTCCGCAGAGCACTATTCAAGAAGAACTTACGAATGGTCTTTGATTGATCAAGCATCCCGTCTTTTATCCGTTGCACACGCTCCTCTGAGAGGTCCTGCACGAGTCGTTCTGCATCACGAGCATTCACCCCATATTCCTCTAATTTTTTCTCGGGATTGTCGCTTTTTTTAATTTCATTAACCAGTTCGATAATTCCTCGGCTAATCCTGCCTTTCCATCCATCCTGATCAGGTGTCGGCATCTTCAGACTTTTTCCGCTCGCAAATGAATGGCCCCCGTAGCTCTTTCTCCCGGTCGCCTGCTCATGGAAGATGATGGAATCCTGTAGGTCACGACCCGTAATATAATCCACGATCTCTCGTCGTTCATTGCTATCCAAATCAAGAATCGCAGTATCCTTCACATGACAATGATAGCCCCTGCCCCCGCTGAAATAAAGTTCCATATGTTTTTCTTTAAACCCAAAATCACCAAGTAAAAACTCGTCAATCAATTTGATGAATTCTTTTTTCACTTCGATGAGGGATTCGACATATCCCATTTTTTCTGCATTGGGGAGATGATCGGAATCTAAATCAAAGATAAGTTCAGCACCCATCCATATTTTATCAGTCATTTTCGCTGCATCTGGATGCTGGTAATATGCAGAGGAATAGTACGCGTGCTGAGGAGCCCGCTCGGTAAAGAAATTCCAGATCATTTCTCGTTTCTCAAAGCCCAGGTGTCGCACCATACCCTTTCCGCCAAAGAGGATAAAAGCAAACTCTCTGCGCCCAAAACGGTCTGGGAGTACTACTTTATTGGATGCGTAATACGTTTGAAACGAGTTTTTTAAAAACTCAATTGATCTTTGAATCGAATTTTCGTCTCCCATGGCAAACAATCAAAATACCATACCGGTGTATAATCTTTATCCACCCTGGAAGATAAAGTTATATTAACAGTAGGCATTACCCTGTCTCATGGGTAATATTATTGAAGATGAACTGTTTTCATCGTCCGTAATCAAAGATATTCATGCGCTTGATTTTGATTATGTTCCAAGCGAGCTACCTCATAGAGCCGAGCAGCTCAAAAAACTTGCTCAGATGTTTAAACCTCTCTTTGCAAACATGGCGCAAAATGCATTCATTAGAGGACCGGTTGGAACCGGTAAAACCGCGATGGTAAAGTATTTCTGCCAGTCTCTTGTTCAGATTGCGCGGAAACAAGGAAAAATAGTCGAATACGTCCATATCAACTGCCGGAAACGGTCCTCGTATGCGATGGTTCTTCTTGGTGTTTTGAACCATTTTGATTCACGGTTCCCTGATCGAGGGTTTTCTGTACAGGAAATGTTGGAAATTCTTCGTACGCATCTCCAACGAAAAGAAGCGCAACTCATTCTTGTGCTTGATGAGGTGGATGCGTTGATGAAAAAAGGCGGATCAACTCTGATTTACGATCTCACCAGGTTCAACGATGAAACCCTGAAGACAGGGAATCCCGTGTCTGTTATCATGATTTCTCAGAAGGATATATTCGCTGATTTAGAAGAGGCGGCACTCAGCACGTTTAAACGGAGCAACATAGTTGTTTTAGAGAAATATATACGCGATGAGCTGTATGATATCGTACGGCAGCGTGTCAGCCTTGCGTTCCATACAAACACGGTCCTGGGTGAGAGCATTGATCTCATCGCCGATATCGCCAGTGAGTTTGGCGATGCACGGTTCTCTATAGAGCTGCTATGGAAAGCAGGGATGTATGCAGATGAGAAACATGCAAAACAGGTGGTGCCAGAGCATGTGCGTGCGGCAAAAGCAGAAACATACTCGGTCGTCACGGAAACGAAGTTGAAGAATCTTGGAAGGCATCAATTGCTTGCATTGCTCTCGATTGCCAAACGACTGCAAAAGGAAGGAGCTGCGTACGCGAATACTGGTGAAGTGGAGAAGACATATGCGATCACCTGCGAGGAGTATCACGAGGATGCCAGGGCGCATACGATGTTTTGGAACTATCTGAAGGAAATCGAACAAGCTGGGTTTATCAGAGTGAAACCTTCTGGGAAAGGTCAGGTTGGTGCCTCACAGTTCATCTCTCTTCCTGATATCCCTGCTGAGGTCTTGCGCGGTAAATTAGAGGAGCTTCTCGCATAAATTGGTAAGGCCGCACCTATTGCAGCTTGGGTTTTTTTTCCAGCAGTACCTTTTTGCGAGTTCCACGAGCAGGGCATGGAATTCTTGGTAGGTCGACACCAGTTCTTTTTTTGGGACTATGCACTGAAGTTCGTGGTCAAAAAAATGTTGGATATCGTCATAGGAATCGTTTATTACTTCAAAAGGGAGTCGCTGACAGATACGTTTCGTATAAGAATCTACGACAAAAACAGGGTGGTTTCCTGCGTATAAAAGAATCGAATCCGCTGTTTCAGGACCAATCCCCTTCAGGGAGCGTAACTCAGTACGGATCTCTGCTGTATTTCGTGAAAAAAACTTCTGCAGGTCATCCTGATATTCCTTATGGATGTAGGCTGAAAAGAGCTTGAGACGCCCTGCTTTTTGATTGAAGAACCCTGAGGGCTGTATCATGATTTTCAGGCTTTCTTCCTCTGTATGCATTATGGCATGAATCGTGAGTGCCTTTTGTTTCTTCAGATTGTGTAATGCTTTTTCCACATTCGTCCAGGCAGTATTCTGGGTGAGAATGGCGCCGATCATGATTTCAAAACGAGGGTCGCTTTTTTGATCTTGATGGTACTGCTTATCGATAGGCCACCAGTGCTGAGGCCCAAAATCATCCAATAATATATCATAGAGATGCTTTGGTGAAATCGTCGTCATAGCTCTTCCTGAAGATATTATAGGTTTTTTTCGACGATACCAAGGACTTCTGCTGATTTTTGCATCGCATTTTGCAGGAGATCATGCAGCTCATTAGAAACCTGTTGGACGTAATCGGTATCTTTGATTGAACTGAGGTTGATGCGGACGTTTAGCATCGCAGCCTGCACTCCTGTCTGTGCCATTAACGCTGAGACCGCTGCATCGCTGATAGAACTCTTATTTCCTTTTTCAGCAGCAATTCTGGCGATATCAAGGAGTTGAGTACATTTTCGTGCTGTCTCTAATGGAACTTCTGCTGCTTGTTTAAACGCGGTTTGCAGTGCCTGTCGTCTGAGTTCTTTTTGGCTTTCAGTCTCTTTTGGCATTTGTAATGTTTTTATAACTTCATTGAATGCATCAGTATCCTTATCAATAAGCTCAGTGAGATCTTTCCTGAGTCTTTCACTTTTTTCTAATATTTCCTTTATCTCAGCCTGTACATTTTCATAGCCTTGTTTTCCCCTGGTGAGGTTGCAGACCATTGAGGAGAGCGCAGCGCCTAACGCGCCTGACAAAGCTGCGACACTCCCGCCACCTGGAGCAGGGCTATTTGATGCGAGTTCGTCAAGGAACATTTTTATATTCTGCTTCACGAGTTTGGTCATAGGGATCACTTTTTTATTTCTAAGAGCCTTTTTTCTAAAACCTGATCGACCGTGAACTTCTCAAGTCTGAGATAATGGTTTGTATTATCAACCAATGCTTCCAGGGGAATTAGTCCGACGATTTCACTCCCGATTACTGGAACCCCGTACCGTTCTGCCTCGTTTTTTATGGTTTCAAACACGCGAAAGATCGATGTTTTTTGATAGTTCGTCAGATTCATCGACACTTGGACGATGCCTCGCTCTTTGATCTCAAATCCTTTTGCTTTCACATAGCGGTAGCCGCCACTGCTGTGGCGCACAACTTTTGCTATTTCATCTGCTATCTTTATGTTCGTTGTTCCAAGGTTGACGTTGAAGGCGATGAGGAAAAATCGTGCTCCGACAGCGGTTGCTCCTGCGGTCTGGTGTATCTTGTTTGGGCCATAGTCTGGAACTTTATTGGGGTTTTTTCCTATTTCTGCTTTGAGTCCTTCGTATTCACCTCGTCGTACATCAGCGAGGTTTCGCCGGTCTTCTCTTTTAGCTGCTTCCTCGTAGAGGTAGCAGGGGACGTTGGTTTTTTCAGAGAATTCCTTAGCAAAGTCATTGGCGAGCTGGACGCATTCACTCATACCGACTTCGGTGATCGGGATGAACGGGACGACGTCGATGGCTCCCATGCGAGGGTGTTCCCCTTTGTGTTTGTTCATATCGATAAGCTCAACACATTTGAGTGCGATTTCTAAAGCGACTGCTTTGACTGCTTCTGGAGCACCAATCAGGGTGACATCGGTGCGGTTATGATCTGCATCAGCAGTAAAATCAAGTAAGGTAACGTCCGTATGGTTCTTTATCAAGGCATGGATTGTTTCGATCGTATGTTTATTTTTTCCTTCGCTGAAATTTGGTACGCATTCTATGAGTCGTGCCATAGGCAAATCACCGTAAACCTTAATCAAGTGTCATTCATTTAACTATTTGGGAACACGTATGGAATCGGTCGACCTGCTCATTACTCATGCAAATGAATTGCTGACGTTGAAAGGGCCAAAAAAACCCCGGATACTGGAACAGATGAAGAAACTTAGCATCATTATAGATGGATCGGTTGCCGTACGAAATGGCCTGATCGTTGATGTCGGGCGGAATCTCCGGTACGATGCTGAGACAATCATCGATGCCACCGGTAAGCTTGTCATGCCGGGGTTTGTGGATCCTCATACACATGTGGTGTTCGCAGGGTCTCGTGAGTTTGAGCTGGGTTTGAAGCTTGCTGGGGTCCCCTACATGGAGATTCTAAAACGCGGTGGCGGTATATTTCATACCGTAGAGGCAACACGAAAAGCATCACCGGCACAGCTGTTGCAACAGAGTAAAAGACGTCTTGATACGATGCTTTCATATGGTACGACTTCTTGTGAGGCGAAAACTGGGTATGGGCTGGATGTTGGAACTGAGCTAAAGCTGTTGAAGGTTCAGAAGAAGCTTCAGAAGACCCATCCTATGGATTTGGTTTCGACTTTCCTGGGCGCGCATGCAGTCCCAAAGCATCAACAGGCAGCCGAGTATATCCGAACAGTGATTGCGGAGATGCTTCCGAAAACCAAGGGTCTGGCGCGGTTCTGTGACGTGTTTTGTGAGAAAGGGGTGTTTACGGTTCCACAAGCAAGAAAAATCCTTGAGGCGGCAAAACAGTACGGTCTTGTCCCGAAGATTCATGCTGATGAGATCGTTCATACTGGAGGAGCGTCTCTTGCAGCAGAGGTTGGTGCGATTAGTGCAGATCATCTGTTGCAATCATCAGAGGCTGGTTTGCAGGCAATGGCACAGAAAAATGTAATCGGGGTGCTTCTTCCTGGGACTCCATTTTGTTTGATGATGCAGCAGTATGCACCAGCGCGAAAGATCATTGACTGTGGTGTTCCTGTTGCACTGGCGACTGATTTGAACCCGAATTGTTGGACCGAAAATATGCAGCTGATGATTCAGCTTGCGTGTTTGAAGATGCAGATGACTCCAGCTGAAGCGATCACTGCAGCGACGGTTAACGCCGCGTGTGCTATTGGGATGCAAAATACGGTCGGAAGTCTGGAGATAGGCAAACAGGCTGATGTTCTTATCCTTGATTGTCCGAACCATCAGTTCCTCCCCTATCATTTTGGGGTGAATCTGGTGGAAACCGTGATTAAAAAAGGTCATGTCCTCTGATTTTTCCCTTTTTTTTGCTGTAAAAAGGATAATATAATACAAACCAATAATTATTTGCAGAGGAATATATTAAAAATTGGGGGTTTGCTGACTTTCATGATGGCAAAGACATTACGAGTTTCATTATTGATCGGATTATTCCTGGTCTCCTTGTTTAACCTCCCGGTATCCGCTGCGCAGGATCATTGGTGGGATGACACCTGGTCGTTCCGTCAGGAAATCATCCTTGGTTTTAAAACAAACACAGCCTTAGCACAATACCAGCCTGTCGATATCACCATACGATTTGATTCTCCTTGTTGGACGTTAAACGAAACTCAACACTCTGTGCGAGTCATCTGTCAATTAAAAAACGATGAGTTCGAACTTGAATCCCAACTTTATGACCTTGTGCACACCGATGATGCCCATATCAGTTCGTGCAATCTTGTGTTTCTCATTCCTCCACAGGCCGATGGAACAGAACAGTATTATGTCTATTACGATGATTCACCAACCGCTCCTCCTGACTATCCGGACCATGTGTCTATCGAGGATTCGTCCTATTTCTATGAGCCAATTCCTGGATACCCTCTGGAATCCCATTTTTATAAAATTTCCCAAAATGACTCCATTCGCTATGTCGTAGCCCAGGAGGGTGAGTTCTTATGGTATTCGACCTCGCAGTGTGTGACAAAACTCAAGGAAGGCTCAACAGAGGTGATGCCAAAAAACGGGGAAGCTATCGCCTCTTTTGAATTTGTTTATTATTACGGATATGATATGTGGGAGTATAATTCTACAAGCCAGGTACTTACCGCAAAGGATATCCTCTGCGATGGAAATCTAATGGTATCATGTCAGATTATCAGCAGGTCAACAGGAGGCGATCTGCAGACTACTGCGGTCTACAAATATTTCTATTGTCCAACGCCCTCTGAACGGATCCAAGTCCATGTGATCCATAAGGCGTTGAAGGATTGCCCGGTTTATGCCCAAGCAAATACTGATGGGGTTTATGCCTCGCTGCAGTGCGGTGGGATGCGAAGCGCATCGATTGCGGACCTGAATTTCGGGAAGATCTATCCTTATTATCATTTCTATTCTGAACAGGATGTCGTCGAGGAGTACCAAGTAGACCTCAACCCAGACTATAATCAAGAAAACCCCGTGGTTCAGCTTGTTCAGACATCAGATGATGTCGACATTGGGAAGAACGCCTGGGTCTCGTTTGATGAAGGGACCACGGGGACCGTCCATGCATTGGTCTTTGGCTCTTCTTCTGTTGTAAAGACTGGAACTGATGAGCGCGATGGGATGCAACTAAAAGCATACGAGTCTGATTATCCGCATCTCCCTGGCCTTGATTATACAATCGCGGCGTTGCAATGCTCTCGGAATGCCTATGAAAAAAACGCCTCTGGAGTCGATACAATGATTCCTCAGGGCTTTATCGCTGAATTTGATGCGGAGTTCTTCTCTTCACCCAACGGTGGGTATCCAATGGTTGAAGAAGAGGCAAGTATCTTTCAGGCACTTGTGCCGATGAAGCCATCGGTTCGGAATGATGGTTCTCCGAACGAGAACAAGACGGCAGAGCGTTTTTCACTCATGGTATATGTTCATGAAGCGCCATCGTTTCCATTTGGGTCAGCTTTGTCAGCAATCACGGGTCGTAATTTTCCATATGTCAATGTTGAAGTCTATCATGATAATGGGCTGATCTACTCTGGAACAGCTGGTCGGTTGCCTTTGAAATCTTCTGTATCTTTGGGAGGATCTTCCATCAAGGATATTTTCTCCGCTGCGGTTCGTATGGTTGACATTCGTAACCTTTCGTTGTTCAAAAGATTTTATTTTCAGCAACTTGAAGCAGGTCGCTATGTCATCAAAATTTTTAAGGAGAACCCACGAATAGGAAACGAACGGCATTTTATCGGATATATGGTTGTTGATCTAACGAAGGATTCCAAGATCCATGTGTTTTGTAAACCAGAAGGGTCATGTTCAGTCTCACTTGTCGATCAACAAGGGACTGGTGTCAGTGACGCTCAAGTGATGTTGATGTCGGATGGTGCGGTGATAGCCGAAAATAGTACGGATACCAACGGGTTTGCGCGTCTTGCTGCGCCCTGTAGTCGAAAGGAACCATATCAGTTAAAAATCTTATATCATGGTTTTGAGGTGATGAATGAATCCATCAAATTGCTATATGGACGCATATTGTTTCCACTGAAAAAATCATTAGAACTTGATCGGTATGATTGGACGTTAACGCTGGTGGACCTGTGGGGGCTACCACCTGAAATCGATATTATCCCCCGACTGGCAAGTAATGGGATGCAGACTCAGACAGTGATTCGTTCTGAACAAAGCAGTCCTGGCATCTTCCATTTCACTGATCTGCTTCCTTCGACATATCAACTGCAGATTCAGTATAAGTCATTTGTTGTTGAAAAAGAAATTAAAATTCCATCAAACGATGAATCATTGGTATTTCCCGCGGAGTTCTCGGTTGAGTTCCGCATATTTGATTCTCGAGGCATGGCATTAAGTGGGGTGACGCTCCAGATGAGTCGTGGGGGGAAGACCCAGGAAACAGTCAGTAATGGCTCTGTTAGCATTTTATCACTCCCTCCCGGACTTTATCTGATAAAAACATTCTTTCAGGGAACGGTCATCGGTCAGCGATCATTAACCGTGATGGGTGAACGCAGTGTTGATATGATTACGAATCAGGAGCCGATATTTCCACTGATTTTCATTGTTGTTTCAGGTATTATGGTTCTTATTGGTTTAGTATTAAGTGTTAGGAAGAAAGATCCCCTGTACTTTCTTTTGGTCCTTGCGGTAAGTATCCTGATCGTTGCGTTAATATTCCCCTGGTGGTCGTTGCAAGGGTCCTCCTCAGATATTGAGACCTCTTCAACACTGTTCCTTTTTCCCCTTGATCTAATTTCAAGGACGACAACATCACAGGTCATCGCAGGGGAACTTACATTTTTCCCTCAGATATTTACCACGGTTATGACCCTGATTCCAGCATTTACGGTCATCATCGGTCTGCTTGCCATACCAACTGTTTTGTTGAACCGCTTAAATAAAAAACAATGGCAAAGCTTCTTGTTGATAGCTATGCTGATTCTTCTGTTCTGCTCCCTTGTGTTATTTGTTTACGCAATGTCTGCGTTTACCGAGGTGGGTGTCGGTAGTTTTATTGGGCAAGGGACAATCGATGTTTCGGTGCAGGGTGAAGATGCTGGAGTTCCAGTGTTATGTCAGTGGGGACCTGGGTTTGGGTTCTGGTTGTATGTGATATCCGGTCTGGTTCTTATCACGACTGTTAGCTTATATTTGTATCAGAATAAAAAAAAGAGGTAAATTGTTATTTTAGTTTGCGGAGTTGTTTTTCCTGTTCGCTTCTTATCTTGGCAAGTGCTTTTTCTTTATCGGTGTCTAGGATTGGGACGACAGATTTTACGGTCTCTTCTTTTGGTTTTACTGCTGGTTTTTTCAGCAGGATCGGCAGTTTTTTCTTTGGTTTTTCCTTCTTAGTTGGTTTTTTTTCTGGTCTTTTAAATAGAACAAACAGTTTCTTGCTGAATATATTGAATATTTTTTTCAGAATTGATTTTTCTTCATCTGGTTTTTGCTGTAATGATTGTCGGTAATGTTGATACCACAACATTGAGGATTTGTAATCGTCTTCCATCATTTTTCGTTCTTTTTCGTATGCTTCTTTATCATCTTGTTTTAAATCCTGTAAATATGCTTTTTCCTCTGGGATGTTCCAGGGTTTTTCTGGTTTACCAAGAATTTCCATGTCTCTACGTTTTTTTATAAAAAACCAAAATAGGAAAAAAAGTACGATTATGAGAATTATTGGAACAAGGACAATCCCGATGAGTGGGGAGAGATACATCCCTTTTGTGACAACGACAATAGTCCCCATGAGTTGTGGTTTGGGATCTGAATTTGAAGTTGCATAAATAGTTATTTTATTTGGGGTTCCGATATCAAAGAATTTTTCTTCTGTTAAAATAGCAATTCTTACATTTTGTGATTCTTCGGGGCTTAGAACAATTATTTGTTGGGACGTTGCAATGGTTAATCCGTTTTCTTTAACGAATTCCAGCTTAAACATATCTCTATAATAACCAAGATTGGTCAGTGAGATATCAAAATTTACAAACGAATGGGGTGCAACTTCTTTTGTCGTGATGTCTGAAGTCATTTCAAGATTATTAAGTGATGATGCTTTTACTGGAACGTTAATATATGACATGCCATAGTCTTTACCAGACGGCTCTACTCTGATAACTTTAACACCAACAACAACTGCGTAATCAACTGCGATATCATCAGTTTTTACTTCCAATACCAGCTTATAAGTTCTTCCTTGGTCTGCATTCGCTATGGTGTTTGGTGTTATTTTTGTATACCATCCCCGTGGATTACCGCTAATAATTTCTGGTTCAAACCGCAGAGAGCTGTAACCTAAAAAAGCTTTCCAACTCGGATGTATAATTGGCCAGAGGTATTTTGTTTGGAATGGAAATATTTGTTGTAAGCGAGTCCAGTTAAGACCGTATCCATCCAAGACCGTAAGATTAATAGTTGTCCATTCCGAGGTTTTAATCGATGGGATTTTATGATCTGCGGGAGTATCTATAGTGCCGACAACTTCGGCCGATTCGGTAAGTGTTTCTTGTGCGTGTACTGATATTGCGCTAAATAATATATAGCAAACTAGTGAAAGAGAGATAATTTGTTTTCCGCATCGATTCAAGATTTATCACTACCTTTTCTGGATGTTTGTGCAATTAATTTCTATGACGTCTTTTTTGTAAAAATACTAATATGATTGCGAAAGCTATGATCAGGAGGGGGAATTCGAATCCCGGGAGAGAAAATCCATTATTATTTACAATGAGATAGATACTTTCGCTACTGCTTGCTGATCCTGATGTGGAGATGGGGTACACTTCGGAAAGAAAATTTATTTCGAAACGCCCATATTCACTATGCCACCCAAAATCGTACGGGGTTATCAGTGAAAAAACAAATTCACCTTCTTGATTTGGGTAAATTCTTAAGTTCGGAGGATTTATTGTAGTAGTCCATTTTTCATCTGCTCCAATTATTTTTGGTGTAACTTGGGTAATTTTATTTCCCATGTTCTGTACAACAATCCTAAAAGAAATAGATTGATGTGGACCAGATGTTCGAATTGGATTGTCTGTTTGAATGGATATTGTTGGGATGAACGATGGTGTAAATGGAATGTCTTTTTGGAAAGAGAAGCCGTTTATTCTTTTTATTGATTCACATGATACTTTGATACTAATTCTTTGGGGTTCAGCCGGTGCCTCCATTTTAGGTGAGATGATGAGAGTTGTGTTTTTTGTAAAAACTCCATCTGATTTAAATGGAATATCTGTTATAATGTCCGGTGAACTAAAATAAATATTCGCCCATTCAGGTGTTTGAAGTAATTCTAAATGAATTTTTTGCATCGGACCGATAGGATTGCCAAACAGAATTAAATTATTGAGTGGATAGGGAATTTTACTAAATATATCTGGTATATCGGTCCAATAGCTTACGGTTATAGGGATGGACATAGCCACATCGATTTCGAGGGGTTTGTTTAATATTGACGGATCATAATTTAAATCCATGTATGAGTGAAAACTAATCAATGCTGCTGACGCTGTTGAATCATGAGTAACAAGGAACGGAATAAGTGAAATTAATAGTATCCCAATTATAATACTAGCTTTTATTGTTTTCAGATGTTTTATCATCTTAGTCACCAGTTTTTTTTTATTTCGTTTATACACATATTACTTTCTTTTCTAAGTATTTAAAGGTTGTTGTACACTTCTTACTCGAAGAAGAAGTAGTATGTGCATGTTAATATATAACCTACTTGATATAAAAATATTTGCATAAGAAAATGCCTTTTTCTCTAAAAAGGAGAAAAGGAGGTATGTTGATCCTTTTTTCTGAAAATCAGTTAACAATACACTATTTACTCGATCACGTCGATTTTCTGGTCGCCTTCTTGTGTTTTCTTCGTTTTCTCAGTTCCCTTGTCTTTCTTCGTTGCGACTTTTCCAGGGAAATTGGAGAGAATTATAATATCGCCAACCGCGTTGACCCAACGGTACGGAACTGCAACATCAACGCTGCCTTCAACCAACGCTGGATTGGTGTTTGTGACCAGCAGGCTTCCGACTCTCTTATCCTCTAACTCTAAAAACACGTTTTTGACATGACCAACATAGACTCCTTCACGGGTATAAACAGGTAGTTTCAGGAAAGAGGTGACCTCTTCCGGTTTCCAAGTGTCTTTTTGCATCATGTAATCAAAATACATTTACCTATATTAAAATGTGATGGTTTTAATGAACAGAATCTTTTTTGAGCTGCTATTTCCTATCCCCCGTAATGATTTCTCTCGATAGCCAAAAAAGACAAAAAATATTCGACGAACTAGAGCGATTGCATCAGCGTGATTTTTGTTTTTCCAGTGGTCATATCCTTGGTTCCATGTGTACAGTACCGCATCCGATAGCACAGAAGGCGTATCTACAATTCTTGGAAACAAACCTTGGCGATCCAGCGCTTTGTCCAGGGACCAAAGAAATTGAATCGCGATTCATCGGTTTTATCTCTAAACTCCTCCATGCTCCGAAAACATCGGTCGGACAAATCGTCAGCGGAGGAACCGAGGGAAATATCACTGCAATGTGGATTGCCAAACAGCTTTCTGGGAAAAAAGAGATAATTCTGCCACAGAGCGCTCATTTCTCGTTTCAAAAAATCGCATCCCTCATGGATATGAAACTCATTGAAATACCTCTTAAGAAAGAGTATGTCATGGATGTCGCACAATTGAAAAAGAAAATAAGCAAGAGGACTGCTGCGGTGGTTGGTCTTGCTGGGTCGACTGAGCTAGGGACCATTGATCCAATCCCTCAGCTGAGTGAAATCTGCAATGATGAACATGTCTTCTTTCATGTGGATGCTGCATTTGGTGGTTTTGTCATTCCCTTCCTCAAAGAATTACACTATACGGTGCCTGATTTTGATTTTAAACTCAAAGGAGTTACAACGATTTCAATAGATTCTCACAAAATGGGATATGCAGCTATTCCTCTGGGGACGTTGATGATTCGGAAGAAACAGTGGCTTGAGAGTATCAGTGTGGAATCGCCCTATATCAGCATTGAGAAGCAAGCAGGGATCCTAGGGACTCGATCCGGTGCGCCGGTCGCTGCTGCTTACGCAGTCGCACGATATCTGGGATATAAGGGGTACCGAAATATGGTTCAATCCTGCATGGAGGTAACACAATATGCAGAACAAAGAATCACGGAGTTGGGACTTGCTCTGGTAATGAAGCCTACGATGAATGTCATTGGTGTGAAACTTAAGAAACCTGAACTTGTGGTAAAAAAACTCTCTGAACAGGGCTGGCAGCTAAATAAGGTCAAACGACTGTCCTGCATAAGGCTCGTTCTGATGCCGCATATCACAAAACAGATTATTGATGAATTCATTCCAGTTCTACAAAAAACGTGTGAAGAGGTTGGAGAGATATGAGTCTTGAGCTTTTGAAGAAATCTTTGTATGAAGCCCCGATTGTGAAAAAAGGCGATTACGATTATGTGATTCATCCGATAACCGATGGAGTACCCTATATCACCCCTGAGCTTCTCAAAGAAGTATCTGATGAAATGAAGAAACATATTAACAAATGTGGGAAGTTCGACCGAATTGTGACGATGGAGGCGATGGGAATCCCACTTGCTTCCGCATTGTCACTTGACCTAGGGGTTCCGTTTACGATCATCAGGAAACGGCAATACGGGCTGCCTGGTGAGGTTTCTGTGGAACAAGTGACCGGATATTCAAAATCAAAGATGTACATTAATGGATTGAAGAAAGGGGACACAATTGTGATCGTTGATGATGTTTTAAGTACGGGCGGCACACTGCGAGCAGTTCTCTCTGTTTTTAAAAAAATGAATGTGAACGTAAAATGCGTGTATATTGCAATCAATAAAGGTTCTCACCTACAAGAGATTAGCAAAGAATTTTCTGTTCCGATAACCTCAATCATTACCATAGATGTCGTGGATGGAAAAGTCGTTCTGAAGTCATAGGAACATATTTCATATAGTAGAAAGGTATAGGGGGCGTGATTGATATGACTGAGAAAATCCCACAACATATGCATTGTCAGATTTGCGGAAAAGCAATCACAGCATCAGATACAGAAACGATGTGTTCTGACGAATGTAAAAAACGGTACCAAAACCTGACGAAACGACGAAAAATCTGGGTCTATATCATGTACGCGTTAATTTTCGTCATGATCGCAGTGTTGTTTATAGCACCGTACCTGAAAATATAATCTTTTTTTCTTTTTTGAAGAAAAATAAATAGAGAATTTCATTTATTCGCTGAGTTCTTCCTGTAGGTCGATGACCATTTCAGTGAGGACATCTTCGAAAATCTGATGGCGATATTCTTTCACTGAACCGTTTGCAAGATGCGCTCGTGCGACGAAATCTCGCCCATCTTTAAGGATTTCAATGTGACAGACCGTCTCCATGCTTGCCCCGTCCTGTTTTACTCCCGTATTCATCAATGATATTTATATGTTTTGTGCGCAAGGTTAATGTGTTTCAGTCTCATGTCTGCGGTGGGACGTGGGGTCGTGAAAACAATACGAAATGCGGTGGTCGCAGGCCAGTTTTACCCAGGAACTGAAAAAAACCTTAGACAACAAATCGAGGAGTGTTTTTTGGACAAGAGGGGATTCGGTCCGGTTCCTGTTATAAAAAAAGCTGGGGGTACCCTG
>DQIQ01000021.1 GCA_003942085.1 Thermoplasmata archaeon
TTCGCCAGACTGCAGAATGTCGATATCCCAAATCAAGACGTGCGATTTCACCGGTTTTTGTGTCACCAAGAAGCCAGACCGCATTCATGCTACCGTCGTTTCGGTAGCGAAGTGAAAAGAGCATGTCATCAATGCTGTTGCCGTACTGCATCGCGGTTCGTGCCCGTATGGAAAGGGGCAGTCCTTTGTTGTCATACAGTCCCTGGGGAACCGTTGTTTCGAGCAGGACCAGTCCGTTGTCGTTCTGATAGTAGTCCTCATCGCTCCAGATTAACCCCGGGGAGGTTGGCATGATAACGCGATTTCCCTCGCTGGGTTGGATGTCCAGAAGGACGTTCCATCGTAAGGAAACAAAAAAGGTCCACCACCATGTTCCCCCACCACAGATCGTTGTTTGAGAAAACACGAGTTGACCCTGCGTGGTGGCATTGCCAGTTGCGACAAAACCGTTACAGTGGTGAGCCGGTGATTGTTGTAAGAATGTCACGATGAGTGAGGTTTCATCCGCATAGGCTAGTTCGGGTGCTATCTTTCGAAGTTGTTGGAAAAGGGTTCGGAGAGGGTGAATACCTTTGGGGATCTTTGTAATTTTAGAGAGGAACTCATACATCTCGTTCATCGCAAGAATATCTTGATAATTGACGTTTCTTCCGAAGAGTTTTCCGCCTCGCGATGCTACTCCCTCAGCGATTCCTTTGATCTCTTGCTGATATTCCTCTGGGAACTTATCCCAGTACATTCTGTAGCATTGCGTGGTGCAAAAGTCCCACCAGGTCTTTGACATTTTTTCAAACTTTGCATCTGAGAGATGTTTACTGATGGTCTTAATAATCGGATAATTATGGATGATGCTGCTCCACCGGGTGAGCATATCGACAATTTCAGCGGCGAGGAGATACCCGTGTTGGAATCCTCGTTCGAAAGGATCTCCTTGGACATGGACATAGATCCATCCTTGCACATTGAATCGATATCCTTCTTTAAATTGCTCAGAGCTTCTGGTAAATGTCGGTATTTCTGCTGCGAGTGCAGTACTGGGTACTGTGGAGAATAGGCAAAACACTGCCAGTATGGCAAGAAGTTGTATTTTTTTCATATCTACCAGATATTATATTGATATATTGTTTTAATATTATATAACACTTATTATACTCCTATGCTATTCTTATACCCTGATACAAAAAAAAAATAGAACCTTCTCTTATTACCTGCAACTGATTATTAAAAAAAAATTTATTTCAGATGAAAAACGTATAAGGTAGGGATCTTCTTTTTCTTCCCGGTCCAATACCCGCACACCCCGCAGCGGAACTCCAGGGTCACTTCGCCACCATAGATCGTCTGGTTTTTTACCCGCTGCAATGCCCCTCCACAGACAGGACATTTATGCAGAATCTTATCCGGGTCGCCATCCCTTGTATGGATCTCTACATGTACAAAACCGCTCTGAAGAACGACTGTACGCAACCGCGGTCCACTGACATGGAACTGCTGTTTCTGCGACTGCAATTCCTTTTCAACAAGTCTTTTTAGCTTAAATTGAGAAGAAACCGTATGATTCTTCTGAAAAACCTTTTTCACCGCACCGAGGATTTCCTCATCAGAGGCAATATGGTACACCATACAATAGTGAATCATCTTTGTTACTTTAAGCTTTTTACAACACAATCGTCTTTAATAAATCTGTTCTGGTAACCATCCCGACGAGTCTCTCATTCTCCATCAGCGGTAGTGATCCGACATTCTGATTATACATGAGTTGTGCTGCATCGAAAATACTGATCGAAGGTGCAGCCCACACGACCGGTGCTCGCATCGTATCCTTGACCAGAAGTTCATCAAGATGATGTTTTTGCTTTCCTATGGAGAAGGATTTCTTCAACGATTCAAATGCCAACGCAATCTCAATATCGGAGATAATCCCGACTAGTTTTTTATCATCAAGGACAGGGAGACGAGCGATATTTTCCATAATCATGATCCGCCGTGCATGGATCACCCGGTCATCAAGATTCACAGTATGGACATTCCTCTGCATGATCATCGAAAGCGGATTCTTGTTTTTAACCAACGGAAGAAGATCGGCCTTTGTCACCACCCCGACAAGCTTTTCCTTCTCAACGACCGGCAGCATCGTCGGACCAGGTTCACCAACAGATGCTAAAATGTTTTTCACCTCTTC
Source organism: Thermoplasmata archaeon (assembly GCA_003942085.1). Classification (GTDB taxonomy): domain Archaea; phylum Thermoplasmatota; class E2; order DHVEG-1; family DHVEG-1; genus SM1-50. The sequence goes on from DQIQ01000021.1 coordinate 2,183, forward strand.
TTCCGGAGAGACGACTTTTACTTCTTTTTCTGTTACCGATGAAGCATGCAGCCGGGATGCGGTCACACCACGCTTGCGTATCGACCCCAGCTTGTAAGCAATCACATTATCAGTCACCAGACCAAAAAATTTTTTTTCCTCAAGCACCGGTATCTTCGTGATATCATGCTTTTTCATCAGATCCAACACGCGTTTTAGACTATCATCTTTATCTACAGCAACAATTTTTGTCGTCATTATCTCTTTTACTTTCATCATTCTTTTCCTCCTATGTTATTCGTATAAAAAACATTATTCATATTTTAATCCATCAACGCAGTCGTCACAAAGGAGCCTGCCATCAACACTTTTCAAGCTTGTCGACAATGTGTTGCAATCTTCACATTTCCCAGAGAATGTCTGGCTTTGCAGATATTCCTCATCTGTGGTGTCGATGTTGGACCATTCGTGTGCGATCTCAGTCAATGCAGGCGACAGCCGAGAGATATCCCGCTGGGTGATGATTCCGACAAGCTGACTGTTTTCTACCACAGGGAGTCTTCTGATATTGCACTTCCCCATAATCTTCAGGGCCTCATGTAGGGTAATGTACGGCTCAGCCACAACAATCGGACTGCTCATGACTTCCTCAACCAGTACATCCTGGGCGTTCTTCCCTTCACAGACTACTTTTTTAATGATATCGCTTTCAGTGAGAATCCCAATCGGGTGATTTACTTCTGAGATAATCACGTTTCCGATTTTATTATGCTTCATGATCCGTGCTGCTTCTAAAACGTTTACAAATGGTTGTACAATCACCGGCTTTGTCTTCATAACCTCTTTAACGAGAACATCTTTGCTCATAACGGTTCACCAAATCACTGACTGATTGAAAGCTCCAATCCCAAACATTAAAACATTACGAGGTATTTTACCTTTGTCATATGAGCAGCGTGTACGAACGGGAATTAAAAGGCATCCTTGAGGGAGATGAAAAAATTCTTTCCAGGATCACAAAAACGTGTTCTGCACTGGAGAAAGGAAATTATTATTTGACCCAGGGTCGACCATTCATCGTTGTTCGTGCCGCAGGCTCATTCGGTGTTGACTTGGTCGCTCTGAGAGGCGATATCTCCTTTCTCATGGAGATCAAATCAAGTAATACGGACACGTTACATTTCAGCAGCGTGGATGGGAAACTCCAACGACAGGCAGAAAAAATGCAGCGTGAATGCGAAAAAACAAAAACGTTGCCGGTCTATGGTTTTCGTCTGAAAGGCCATGGTGGTGACTCCTGGCGTCTTTTTACCATGGAGATTCATCAGCTTGAGGGGCGGGCTAAGATTCTACAAAATCGGCTCCCGAAACTGAGCGTCAGTAAAAGTGGGAATTATATCATGCGATGGGAAAAGGGCTTGCCACTTGCAGATTTTATCATGTATCTCTGTAGGTAGTAAAGTGATATTTACCAAGGACGATCAAAAAACAATTTTTTTTCTCTGAAATTGTATCCTTGATTCTGAGAAGAAAATACAAAATCTTTTTTAGCCAGTTCACCATTACCACCAGTACTGTGGTGAAAAATGAAACGATTACTAGTCGCCTATGATGGATCAGAAGCATCGACAAAAGCTATTGATATGGCCATGCAGTGTTCGACCCATGATGATGAACTTGTCCTTTTGACAGTCATCCCTGCTGCGCTTGTCGAATCGACGTTTACGAACATGCTATTGCCGACCATTGATTTAAGTACCGTAGTCACTCCTGGGACCTTTAAAGAAAAAGCGATGGAAAACCTCGGGAAGATCGCAAAAGAACTTGAAGGAAAATTAAGTAAGGTCGATGTTGCGGTCGAGGCAGGCGATCCAGCTGATGAAATCCTGCTTATTGCAAAAAAATATGATAGCGATATTATATTGATCGGCTACAAAGGATATGGAAAAGAGGGAAGATTTTTACTTGGTAGCGTAACTGACAAGGTAGTACGACATGCAAGCCGGTCTGTGCTGGTCGTACGATAAAAGAATTGTGATGAAATGCATCCTGCAGAGGAATTGCGCGGGAAGAAAGACAGCAAACTTTCCAGCAAACGAATCGTTCTTGGGATAACCGGAAGTATTGCCGCCGTCGAATGTATTAAACTTGCACGGGAGCTCATCCGTCATGGAGCAACGGTCTACCCGGTCATGACCCCGGCGGCAACACGTATCATACATCCGGACGCGTTGGAATTCGCAACCTCTCATAAACCTGTGGTTCAGCTCACCGGTCAGACCGAACATGTTTCCTGGTGTGGTCTGGTTGCGGATCCTGTTGATCTTCTATTGATTTCGCCTTGTACGGCAAACACGATTTCAAAAATCGCCAGGGGTATCGATGACACACCGGTGACCACATGCGCAACCACTGCACTGGGGTCCGGAGTGTCGATCCTTCTTGTCCCAGCCATGCACCTGTCGATGTACGACCATAAAATCGTCCAAAAAAATATCGACATCTGCAAGGATCATGGCGTGTTGTTCATCGATCCGCCTATTACAGGGAATAAAGCAAAACTCCCTGAGGTTTCTGAGATCGTTGAAACCGTCATTCGAACGATCGGGAGGCAAGATTTACAAAAGAAAAGGATCCTGATCATAGGTGGTGCCACTGCAGAGCCCATCGACGATATCAGAGTACTGACGAATCGGAGCTCCGGAAAAACTGCGATCTCGCTGTGTGTGGATGCGTTCGAAAGAGGCGCCGATGTTGAACTCTGGTATGGGCATGCAACAGAGCCCGTTCCCTCCTTTATTCCATTCAAACGGTATCAGACAGTGACCGATCTGCTGAAATTGCTCAAAGACAAACACCTGAAACAATTTGACAGCATCATCGTCTGTGCAGCGATCGCAAACTACATCCCAAAAAAACAAAAAGGAAAAATCCGTTCAGGAAAAGATACAATTTCTCTTCAGTGTATTGCCGCACCAATAATCCTTGAAGCCTTACGATTACATGCACCTGAGGCAACCATCATTGCGTTTAAAACCGAAGCGCAAAAGAAAAACGTAAAAAGAAAGACGCAGCAGCTCCTTACGAAATATCATCTGAATGGTGCGGTTGGCAATACACTTGCTGGATTTGGCGGGGAGCATAACGAGATTTTGATTCTTCCAAAAAAAGGGGAAAGCTCTTGGAAGAAAGGAAAAAAAGAAGAGCTTGCTTCTGTTATCCTTGACATGCTGAGACAGTCGAACAAGTGAGGTCTATGAAGGGAATTGCGTTTGCTCCTGGGCACGTTTCTGCGTTCTTTGAACCGATCTATTCTGGTTCTGATCTGGACCGTTCTGGCTCGCGTGGCGCTGGAATCGCGCTTTCTTTGGGTGCGATCAGTCAGGTGACCGTTGAGCCGGCACCACAAAGCACCATCGCTGTTCAAATCAATGGAAAACCATCGGATGCACCAGTGACAAAAATGGCGTTGAGTTACCTTTTAGGAGATACCCCGTTTGCCATTACCGTCAATACCATGCTAGACCTGCCAGTAAGCCAGGGATTTGGTATGAGTGCGGCAGGAGCACTAAGCTCAACGATTGCATTGGCTGATCTTCTGAACCTTCCCCGAGAAAACGCAGTAAAAGCAGCGCATTACGCTGAAATTCTTTCACACACCGGTCTAGGTGATGTGATCGCGAGTGATTTTGGTGGAATTGAGATACGACAACAAGCAGGGCTTCCCCCATGGGGGATGGTTGAGCATATCCCTGGGAAATACGATATTGTGTTATGTGTGATAGGTCAAACGATTGAGACAAAAAAGATACTAACCGATACAGCAAAGATGCATGAGATTGCATCGTATGGTCGATACTGTACAAAAAAACTGCTGGAGAAACCATCCCTTGAGCACCTTTTTTTTCTTGCCTGGGAGTTTACACGAAAAATCGGTCTTGCTGAGCGGCGAGTTCTTCAAGCAATCGAGCTTGCGAATGAACACGGAAAGGCAAGCATGTGCATGTTGGGAAACTCGGTGTTTGCGATCGGTAATACACCGATACTTTGTCAGACCCTTTCTACCTTTGGAACGGTTTTTTGTTGCACAGTCGACTGCGAGGGAGCACGACTGTTAAAAGAAAAATAATCTTCTATTCTGAAGGATCATTTTTTTTTATTTTTCATATTTTTCCGTAACACTTCCGGTAGCGCTCCCAGAGATGATCGGTATGCTCCTCGATTGCTTTGAGCCGTTCCTCGTCCCGCTCTGGTTTAAAAAGATGGCTGAACCGGCCTTGATATTTTATCCAATCTTCAATCGGTTTACGCGCGACCTTTTTTTCTAACAGAAGCTTACTTTTTCCGTTGAAGGTCATCACATCGTTTTCGCATTCCCATAAGGACCAGGCGCCGGTGTCGACCGCCAGGCGTCCCATTTCAATGGTTTTATCCATGCTAAACCGCCAGCCTGGGGGACACGGTGCGAGGATTTCAATGTACTTCGGGCCCTTGATACTCTTGGCTTTTTGTATCTTCCCGTAGAGATCTTCCGGATAGCTGATGCAGGTCTGCGCCACATAAGGAATATGGTGCGCAAGGACAATCTCCCCCATCTCTTTTCGAAACTCGGTTTTTCCGCTAACAGTTGTCGTCGTCCATGCAGCATAAGGAGTTGCGCCACTGCGCTGTATGCCGGTGTTCGAATAGATCTGGTTGTTATAACAGATGTATATGAAGTTGGTCCCTCGCTCAAGGGCACCTGAAAGTGCCTGAAGACCAATATCGTAGGTACCACCATCTCCCGCCCAGGCGGCAACAGTTATATCGGATCGTCCCTGTTGGCGCAATGCTGCCTCTACTCCTGACGCACCCGCTGCTGCTGCCTCAAAAGCAATGTTCATCACCGGGACGTCAAAGGAGGTATGCGGATAGAGGCTTTCGATGACTGCAGTGCAGCAAGCAGGAACGACCAAGAACGTCTTTTTCCCGAGTGCTTTTAGCACCATGCGCAACCCGACGGTCGCCGGGCACCCTGGGCATGATGCGTTTCCTTGAAGAAGGCATTCGTCAACAGGAAAATCTTTTAACGCCATACTTCAGCCCTCCAGTCCATACCATTGTTGTTCTCTTACCTTGTCTTTCAGAGCTTTTAGGCACATCGTTTCAATATCTTTGTACGTCACGTCCTTTCCACCTAGACCTGCAATGAAACCAGTTACTTTCGCGTCTGATTCGCCGTATAATGCTGCTTTGACTTCGTTGAAAAGGGCACCTTCCGAACCAATGGAGATGTTGCGGTCAATGACGATGAGGTCCGCTTGTTTCCCTAGTTTAATGATATCTTCAGTGGGGAATGGTCGTATCACCCGCACCCGTGCCAGACCTATCCTGTGACCTGCTTTTTGCAGCTCATCAATAGCGGTCTTGCTTTCCGCACCAATCGCACCAATGGACAAAAGGATGTGCTCAGCACCCTCACATTTGTAATACTCTAGCAGGTCCCCATGGAAAAATCCAGATGCTTTCTTCCAATCGTTTGTTATCTGAGGGATGAGTTTTTTTGCGTTAAGCATTGCGTCTTGCATCGCCCGTCGCACTTTATAGTAATGTGCAGGCCCAATGATGTTGCCAAACGTCGTCGGATTTTCAATATCAAGCTTCCATTTTGGAACATAATTTCCTAAAAAATCATCGACGACCTGTTGATCAGGGATCTCGGCAGGCATCGAGGTATGAGAAAGGATAAAGGCGTTCAGGTTCACCATGACCGGCAACACGATCTTTTCGTGCTCAGCAAGCTTGAATGCTTGGATGACTGTATCAAAAATCTCCTGGTTGCTGCTGCAGTAGAACTGAATCCATCCAGTGTCTCGCTGTGAAATCGAATCATTCTCATCAACCCAGATATTCCACCCTGGTCCTACCACCCGGTTGATGTTACACATCACCACAGGAAGTCGGGCAAGAGCAGCCCAGTGCAACATCTCATGCATCAACAACAGTCCATGGGATGAGGTAGCAGTAAACGTCCGTGAACCAGCAGCGCTTGCCCCAATGCAGGCGCTCATTGCAGAATGCTCGCTTTCCACACAGATATATTCCCCTTTGTATTCTCCGCGTGCGACATACTCAGCAATTGCTTCAACAAGGGTAGTTTGAGGAGTGATGGGATAAGCTGCAACAACCTCTGGTTTTGCCATCACCGCTGCCTTTGCTGCGATACGATTCCCGGTATCCATCATGACCGTCATTTCTTCTTCGCCTCCTCTCGTTCCATGATTATTGCTTTGACGTTACATTCATTGGCGCAGACACCGCAGCCTTTGCAGAAATCATAATCAATGCTTACCGAGTCATCCTTCTCACGATGGATGCTTCCTTCAGGACAAAAAATCCAGCATCGTAGACATTTCACACATTTTTTCTTATCAAGAATAGGTTTGAACACCCGCCAGCTCCCGGTTTTTCCCATCGCACCTTTTTTCGGGTAGGATAAGCTTGTTTCGACCGGATATTTCTTCAAGCGCTCACCTCTGTCTGATCGAACGCGTCTTGTGTTGCTTTCACGTTACGTTCGCCTAGCTCTTTTTTACCGGTCCATTTACCTTGGATGACATTTTGGATTGACCGAAGCGTGACTCGGTCTAAAATCTTCGGGACCGAGCCGAGAATCGGGGTGTTTACTACAGGCATTCCTCCAACGAGGATATTATATTTGAGGGCAATACCGGTTGCATCCACCGTTGCCACATGATATTTTTTAGAAAACTCAAAATCATTTGGTTTTTTTCTGGTGTTAATGAGAATTTTTCCGTTATCCTTCACACCTTTCAGCACATCAACGATATCCATGATGCTTTCATCAAGGACGATGACGATATCAGGATTGTAGATCTCGCTACGCAGGTTAATTTCTTCTCCTGATATTCTAGCAAAAGCCCTGACCGGTGCACCTCGTCGCTCTGCACCAAATAAAGGGAACGCCTGTACTCCTTTGTTTCCATCTTGTAAGGCTGCAGCTGCAAGAAGGTTTGCTGCGGTGACCGCGCCTTGACCGCCTCTTCCGTGAAAACATATTTCAACTAAGGATTTTGATGACACCATGTTACCTTCCCGCAACTCGGAATGAAGATGCCCCATATAACTGTTTTGAAGCACCTGGATTATTTGTTATCTCAGAGATTTCAGCTTTGAATTCATCGTGACTTCTTTATCTCTGCGATCATCGATTTTTAGTTCAGTAATGATGCGTTCAGCCCCAGCAGCTGCAACAGCAAGATGTGCTTTTTGAATAACGTGAAACAAGGTCGCTAAATCGTTTGTTTCGATGACGGTTGCCATCGCATTTGTTTGGAAGTTGATATGTTCTTTTTTCAGGGTTTCTAAAACGATTTTCACATAGCTGCTCACGCTGGTGCCCTTTCCGAGTGGAGCGATACTGAGTGAAGCGATAATCATTTGATTTTCCCTGGATTCTCTAATCTTCCGCGCTTCATTAATCTTTTGATAAACAATCCGCACGGATCGCAGAATATATATACATAAAGATATACTTTAATGGCTTTGCACACAAATAGCGTAATTTATGTGCAGAATTGAAATCTGCACATAAATTGTTAATATTCGGCTCTATACCTTCAATAGGTGTCGTAGTATTGGGAATGCTTGTGGGAATCGCTCTAAGAATCGTAGAATCAATGGATTATACGAATATGTTCGAGGCATGGTCACCTGTAGTGTTGCCCTGGCACTCATATCACCATGTATATCCATTGCTTGAGCGTGAATATCCCATGTGCCTTTTTTTTCAAAAGTATAGTTTACAACTACATCTTCACCAGAATGATACGGGCCAATCCATCCTGATCCCCAATATCCAATAAATATTAGATAGTATACATCATCTCCTTCAGGATCTGTTGTTTTGAATGTATAGTCATATTTTACTCCGACTTTTCCATTGACTTTACCTTTTATTGTAGGTGTATCTGGCGGATATGAAAAACTCTGAGAATGGTCATTAATGAAGAGTCGTATTGTTCCTTGTAATCCCCCAGCGACGAAATCAGTGTATCCATCATTGTCAAAATCTGCCGTCGCTAAAGCGCCTTGATTTAGATTGTCTAAATATCCTTCAGGGGGGGGAAGTTTGTAGACAAAATGCCGAGAGTATGTTCCAGGCCCTTCCTTATTATAAAGGTAAATGTTATTCCCCGGCCCGAAAATAAAACCTATGTTTTCATCATTTTTATAATCTATTGGCGCTATACTTCCTGTTCCAGGGGATGTATCTGAATTTTCTGTTATAATCTCACCAGGACCTGAGTCGAAACACCCTGAAAGATTCAACGGGATGTGTTGATTTAACTTCTGATAGATATAACCATGTCCCTGTATATCTTCTGCTGCAACAAGAAAATCGCTGTCTCCATCTCCATCAAAGTCAGCTGAGGCAACACCCCAGCTTGCATTTCCCCAATCATAAATGATGCCAGCACTGGTGAAATTCGCATCTCCATCATTCAGGAAAAACTCTATCTGACCGCTATTATCTCCCCATAAAAAATCATAGTCGCCATCCATATCATAATCCGCTGTTGCGATATTTGGATTAATCGGAGCGTACCAATCAGGAACACCGTCCCCTCGATGTACGACCATCGTCAGGTTCCCAAAATGGTTGGTACCATCATTGAATAATATATTTGCCGTACCATTTACATTGATTTGGTATCCTTGGTACCATATCCATTCATCATATGTAAACAGAATATCGATGTTCCCATCATTGTTAAAATCTTTTGCGACGACATCATTAATATAATATTCCGATGTGAATATGTCGTCTTTGGTAAATGATAAATTTCCGAGGTTATAGAAAATAGAAATCGCTGCATACGAAAAAGGAGAGTCAGCATAAGATACTGCAAAATCCATTTTCCCATCATCATTGAAATCTGCAGCGCTTAATCCCCAAGCCGCTTGTCCCAATTCGGCGATTTCATATAAATTAAAGTAGTTAGGAGGATTACTACTCACAGCACCTTGAGATTTATATTGATGAGATTGATCTGCTACCACAATTTTATAATAACCATCCTTTTCTTCTTTTGCTTGTTGTGCGGTAAGTGAAATTATACTCGTTCCAACGAAAAGAAGAACAATTCCAACTGTCAGCCATTTCCTAAAAAATAGTTTGTTATACATGATTTTCCTCCAATTAACTAATTTATATCAGATTACTCCTTTAATAATGTAACCTTTTACCCAACCTATCTACCAATTATGTATGAATCTGAAAAACCGAGATGCCCAAATTGTTCAAGTATTTTACCAAATCCAATACCTATGAATTGTTTAACATGTGGTGCTCTTTGGGACCTTTTTCAATGCAATAAATTAATTGTTCATCAACTCATTCATTTAAAAAAAGGAAAGTTATTTATATAACATACGTGTTTTCGTTCACAGGTTGTTAAAAATGCCTGTTGACAAGTTATCAAAAGAGTTCGATACGAGAACATTTAAAGAACTAAACATCGACCTGATGAATCACCAATCAATATCTGAAAACGCATTTAAATCACAAAAAGAAATTGACAGTGGCCTCAATAAAAATATTGTCCTTAAAGCATTGAGAAGCAGAGGATTAGATGGTGCTACGTGCTCAGAAATAGCTGAGATTACAAAATTATCTATGAACACATCGAGAAAATATCTTGATGATTTATGTAAAATCAGAGAAGCCTACAAACTCAAGCGAGGGAAACAAATCACTATTTATTATATCAATGGAAAACCGCGGCATGAATATGGATTCGAGAAGATAGAACATGACGACAATATTTTCGAGTTTTGTTTAGCTGAAGGGGCGAATAATCGTTTACTTCTTCACGTTATCGAAAAAAAGATGACTTTGTTGGATGGAGAAATCATTGATGGAAGTGTTATCATCCCACATGAATTAATACCAGACGTCATAAAAAAAATGAAAGCTTTTTATGAGATGGCGGAGAAAGGGAGGGACAATGAATAATAAAAACGAAATGGATAATGCTATAATTCAGACTAACGCAAAAAAAATAGATTCGGCTCAAGTCGGAGATTTGATAATTCACGGAAGGACGATTAAAACTCCTAGTTTTATACATGAAATTGATGGTAAGGAAGATGCTTATAGCATCTTTGAACATCAAAAACTGATAACAGAACCGCATATAATCGCATTCCCAGCACATAGATGGATGAACCTGTTAAGAGGTTATACAAGATCATCTCCAAAAGAGAAAACAAAAAAAGTTTTTTCGATTTATAGGAATCATCATGTATTGATTTATGAAGCCCCCGAAATGTTTCTTCATACTATGCCATTTCTTCTTTTAAAACACGGTCTTTCTGCAACAGGTAGAGGCACAAGAGAGTTCAATAAGTTGATGATGATCGAAAACAATAAACAAGGAGCATTAAAACTTCTTCCTGAGTTTGAAAGACTATTCCTTGAATCCCAATGGGATCTTCTTCGCTATAACACCTATAAAAAATGGGAGAAACAAGAATTAGTGTCATTTGATAAGGTAAAGGATGTGCCACTACAACCAAAAAGGATAAAAAATTTAGATGAGGTTTGGAAACAGACACAGCAATCTGCTTACGGAAAGCATCTAGTTGAACTAATTGAAGAATCAAGTAAGATTCCTTCATCCACCATTGTAACTGCCGTGAAACCTCTACTTTCAACTTCTGACAAATTGGACCGAGAATTGGTTGCTGCCCAGAACAAACAGATGTTAAGCCTTTACGAAAAATATCATCCTACGAACAATGCTGGTCGCCCATGGTTGCACCTTTTCCTGAACCATACAATATTCACGGAACAAGGAGACACAAGCATTCATAACATCATTGATGAGGTTGTAACTCCTGGGATAAATCCCGACAGAGGTAATGGTCATGCTGGAATCTGTGTTACTTTAACAGATTGGCAGAAAGCATGGGAAATCGGAACATCACGTCAAAACCTCGAAGGTTTTATCACAGACCTTGGAACAATCGCAAGCCAATATAAAATGCCATTGTACCTAGCAAGAGCAAAATGGATTGGAGAATACCTTATAGACTTTGGAGCAACCCTTACTGGCTGTATGTTGAATGGACATACAAAATATACCGAAGAAAATACAGGAGCACCTAAAATAGATGATCCCAAACGATTCGGTAGAGTCCCTCTATATGGTTTCTGCAATGAAGTGTTCATCAATGATTTATTCAATGAGGGTAAAAAATTGGGTGAACTTAAGGGTCCTAAAAAATTATATCATTTTGATAATATACCAGATGTATGTAATACTATGTTACAATATGACCATGAGAGATTCCGTTGCGATTTCGCCAAACCTAGACGGATTGTCACCCATTGTAGTGAACTGAAGCAGATGCGTGATGATCTAAACCTAAGCAAACCAAATCCTGGGAGAAATTATATCCAGAGAAGCCTTCTTTGGGGCGGAGGAAAACAAGATTAATTCTTCTTTTTAGGAACATTCCAATAAGGTGATTTGCATCGTGGACATACCTTTGGTGTTTCTTTTCCTCTTGTAATCCATTTATGCCCGCATCGCTCACAGATGCAATTTTTTACGGTTACTTCCTTGATCCCCATCAATCTGTAATTAATTGTTCCCTATATTAAATTTACCTATGATATATTACTTAAGGTAAGTATTAAATAGGAGGATGACTATACCTATAGTATAATACTATGGGTATACAATGCTATGCCCATACGACAAGAAAGACTTGACCAATGGGGTGTTTGCAGCACCCCAAAGGTCTGGAGCCATGATAATATGAGTATCACAACTCCGAGCGACGAAATAAACAATGAACCTAATAAGACTTATCCACAGGTATGGGCAGCATATAATCAAGCTCAGACACAGGAAAAAGTCCTTTTCTTAGAACTCCTTCATGAATTGACCTCCCAGATACTACAACCTAAAAGGAACGGTGCTGGATGTCCTAAAGCAAATCTTAGCGACATGGTCTTCTCATGTTGCTTAAAACAGTATCTTGACTTCAGCAGTAGACGAAGCGAATCTGACATGCAAATGGTAATGCAACTTGGATACATCAATCGCACTCCACATTTCAATACGATATTGAAGTATCTCAACGAACCTGTTATGAAAAAGGTTCTGATGAAACTCATCGAAATATCCGCAATACCCTTGAAAGAGATAGAGTCTGATTTTGCTATGGATGCATCGGGTTTTTCTACTGTTATGTATGGTAATTGGCTCGCTAAACGCCTTATCTTTAATGAACATAAAACATTCAAGAAAGCCCATGTCATGTGCGGGGTTAAGACGAACATCATAACTCATATCGAAGTCACTGATGGTTATAGTTCGGATCGTGGTCAGGTTCAAGCATTACTGGATGGCACTGCGAAGCATTTTCATATGAAAGAGGTAAGTGCTGATAAAGGATATTCTTCTGAAAAGAATTTAGGAATAATTCTGGCTCATGGAGCGATCCCTTTTGTACCATTTATTGGAAATGTGAAAAAGACCTCGGAGAACAGATTGCCGATTTGGAACATTATGTTCCGTTTTTTCAGAGATAACAAAGAAGAGTTCATGCGACATTATCATAAACGTTCCAATATAGAATCTGTGTTTTCCAAGATGAAACGGAAATTTGGGTCTCATGTCCGTGGCAAGTCTACAGCTTCACAAGAGAATGAGGTTCTCTGTAAGGCTTTATGTCATAATCTTTGTGTTTTAATTCAAGAGATGTTCGAGCTTGGAGTCAAAGTAGATTTCTCGGAGGTGCCCGCAACTGAATTTATGTGCAAAGCCTACTTTAATAATCCTTTTATAAAAAAAATCAAACCTATTCAAACCAAGTGCAGAAAAAAAAGAAAATTTCATGGCAGAGAAACACCACTTAGATCAATCGATTCAACGGATCTCGGTTGCTAATCGTTTCATCGTCATCATTCTTGAAATCTGTTTTATCTAAATCCTTTATTTCTTGACTGATGAGTTCCAAAATACCCACGATGGAAATAAGGCTGAGTTTGTTATGGTACCAACGACACGCTTTCATCAGCTCTCCATAAAGTTTGGTCTCCATAGCCTTATATTCAACTAATTTTGGACTGTCAAACACGTTCGGTTCTTTTTCCTCCATCTCTCAACCTCTCAGAAGAGTATCTATTCGTAATTTATATTATTATTTATTTCAAAAAATTGTGTTTTACGAATTTGAATGGACGCTGCAGTGTTGTTTCAACCTCTTTTTCATGAACTCTTCCATTTCATCGAACGCTTTGTCCAAAGTCTCCATCGGGGGAAGAATCACCGCCCGGAAATGTCCTTTCCCGTAGGTTGCACAGAAGCCGGATCCATTCACGACCAACACATGAGCTTCCTGCAATAAATCAAGGACGAATTCTTTATCGTTCTTCCAAGGTCCTTTTTCCATCGCCTCAATTTTGGGGAAAATATAGAACGCGCCATCGGGTTTTGCGGTGGAAATGCCGTCAATTTCATTGAGACGTTTGTAGGAGAAATCGCGCCGTTTCCGCAATTTTTCATTGACCTTTTCGATATGATCCTGCGGTCCACGTAATGCTTGAATACACGCATATTGACAGACCGAGTTTGCACAGAGGCGCGATCGAGCAATCCGCATGAACCCATCCTGGATTTCATCAAGTACCCCGTTATGCTTGAACATGGTGTATCCAATGCGCCATCCTGGCATCACATACACCTTGGAAAACCCATTGAACGTGATGATCGGGACATCATCTGCAAGTGAAGCGGTCGCATGCTGTTTCCCATTAAAAGTCAAATCATCATAAATTTCATCGGAGATCACCATAATATTATACTCCCCTGCGACATCTAGGATTTCTTTTAAGACCTTTTTCGAATACAACGCACCGGTCGGGTTATTGGGGTTGATAAGAACGATTCCTTTAGTCCGCTCAGTAATCTTATGACGGATATCGTTAACATCAGGCTGCCAGTTCTCATTTTCGATACAATGGTACGGCACAGGTTTAGCATCAGCAAATTTCGTTATCACATTATACTGTGGGTAGGTAGGACCAGGGATCAACAGCTCGTCATTGGGGTCTAACGATGCGTTCAGAAGCATCTGGAGCCCTTCAGTAACTCCAGTTGTAACACAGATGTCATCAGGCTCATAAGAAACATTATTTCTTTTCTTTTCCCGTTCAATGATTGCATTCCGTAACTCAAGGAAACCCTCAGAAGGTGCGTACCCGTTATGCTCCTCGTTTGCTGCTTGGTACAACGCATCTTTGATATGCTGCGGTGTATCGAAATCATACGCGTTCGGATCTCCGATATTCAGCTTTAAAACCGTGATTCCTTTCTTCTCCAACTGCCGTGCCGGGATTAGAACATCCCGAATCGCATATTCAACGCCTTGTGAACGCCTCGACGCTTTTATGACCATATTCTCAAGACCCCAGATAAGAAATCCGCATAAATACTTGATGGTTTCATATGATTTAACGAGCATGAAAACCGAAGAATGCCCCTTTTGAAAAAGGCGTTACATGGCATCCTGCTTGACCATACAGATGAACATATTGCGCTCTTTCATATATCTAATATGTTCGCTCACAAAGACCGATGACCCATCTTTTTTCTTATGAATGTTTTTAATATGCATGCTCCCCTGTTTTCTGATCTCATCGAGATTTGCTCTTATATCATCATGTGACTCAAGATAGACGACGTCTGCAAAAGTTAGCGACAGCATCTCGTCTTTGCGATACCCGAGTTTCTTTTCTATATCATTTGTACAATCGATGATTTTGGCATTCTCATCAAAAAGAATCATATAATCAAACTCTTGTTCAACCTTGGTATCTAGGACAGGTTCTAGGAGCGATTTTTCTTTTGGCTTGTGCTGCAGTAATTCATGCAACTGTTTATATGCTTCATTTAACTTAATTTGCAGATCCTCTATCTTATTTTCTGCAACTAGATATTCTGTTGCATCCCTGCTAAAACACCGTATACCTTGGAAGTTATTGGCATGATTAAACATCGGTATACAAAATGAGCGTACCCACACCGGATGCGAATTGTCTTGACTGATCCAGTATAAGTCTAATTTATTGGTCGCATCTTTTTTCTGTTGTGATATCACATGTATGATGTCTTTTAATTTATTCGCATCTGCTGGCGGTAAAAAACCAAAAATCTCCTTCCCAATTATCTGCTTGGGGGAGTACCCAAGGGTTCCGCTGACTTTCGAAGAACATTTTGTACATATACCTTTTTCGTCAATCTCCCAGATCCAACCATCGATTTTTTTCAACAGGATATCTAAATTTTCTTCGGCTTCCTTTTTTGCTTTTACTGTCTCTTCAAATATTTCCTCTTTTTTCAACCCAACTTTATGGATGGCAAGTTTCAAGCTTGCCATCACCCGGTCCAAAGAATCAGTCAGATTATTGATTTCATAAATCTCACTTTTTTCCAATTCGACATCCAAATTTCCTTTGCTGATCTCATTGATGTTTCTCGTCAATTTAACAAGAGGAATGGAGATAAAATATGAGATGACAAATGCGACAGCAAGTGTGGTGACCAGGATTAAGGCAAGAAACATTCCTGCAATCTGTAAACCCTGCAATCCACTGATCATCGCGATCGGTATTAACGATATTGCCAGACACATAATTGTCAATAACCATCTTAATTTCATTCTTTCACCTTTTTTACTCCTCCGATTCCCTCATCAGTTTTTTCATTTTCTTCTTTTCGATTCTCTTCACCAAAAATCATTCCAATATTTCTTTTCAGCTCATCCGCATTGGGATGGCGAAGTATATGTTGATTTTCCAATACCGTGGCATATTTGACAAGGTCTTCTTTGTTGAGTGCATGTTTGTTTTTCAGTTCGTTGAACTCGACATCACCCATTGGTCCTAACATATTGATAAGCTCATCTCGTAATTTCTTTTCAATATCTGTTCTTGTTGAGAAAAGGACCTTGATAGGTTCAATCTCATACACTGGGGCAAGGGGGACCGTAAAATAAAACGTGCTCCCCCGACCAGGCATGCTTTCGACCCATATCTTTCCTTTTTGCGCCTCAATAATGCCCCGGCAGATTGTCAGTCCAAGCCCTGTGCCACCATATTTTCTACTCAGAGATCCTTCCACCTGGAAGAATGGCTCAAACACCCGTATTTGATCTTCAGCACTCAATCCAGTCCCCTGATCTTTCACACTGAATCGCACACAGTCCTTTTTCAGCTCCGTGCTGATTTCTATGAGGCTGTCTTGCGGTGAAAATTTAATGGCGTTATGAACAAGATTTCGCAAGACTTGGCAGATCCGATCTGGGTCTACCTCAATTGCGGGGAGCTCACTAGCAGTGATCACTAAGATGATGTTTTTCTCTTTTGCAAATCCATCCATGAATCGCACTGTTTCATTTACTATTTCTTCAAGGTTGGTAATTCTGAACGTGAATTTCAGTCGTGCAGCCTCTATACGAGAGATTTCAAGGAAATCCTCGATGATTTTGTTGAGCCGCTCCGTGTTTCGGAGAATCACCTCAAGGCTTTCTTTTTGTTTTTCGGTCAGTTTCCCGAAATACTCTTGCTGCAGCATCTGCAGTTGCGCTTTCAGCGGGGTGATCGGAGTACGGAGCTCATGAGATGTGATGCTGAGGAACTCAGATTTTGCTTTTTCAAGCTGCAGACGTTCTTCTTCCATTTTACTTAACGCTAGTGCGCTTTTGTTGAATGCATCGCTGAGTTGAGCAAGCTCGTCATTTGTTTTGATATTGGCTCTGACCTTGAAATTACCTTTCTCTAGCTCTTGGGTTACTTTATGCAGCTCTTGGATAGGTTTGGTAAACGAACGGGATACCATCAATCCGATAAGCATGGTATTGACTGCTATGAGAATGATGATGAGCAGAGCAGAGCCGTCCAAGAGCATTTTTTGTTCATTAAAAAATTCTGAGTTTTGTGTCAGAAACGAATTTGATATCAAATAAAAATATCCGATACCTATCCCCGGGGCAACTAATCCTACTAAAAGGAACAACAACGTAAATTTTACGCTGATTCGACCAAAGAAATACGTCTCTAAATCAAAGGGTTGCTTTACGATTCTCTCAGCCCTCCATCATCGATACAAAGAATTTTTCCAGAATGTTCGTTGTAAAAGCAGTATTGCATCGTATCATCCTTTTTTCCTTTTGGTCATTGCGACTTCATCCTTTTGATGGTGAATGGTTTTTTTATTTCAGATATTTTTCTTCTCGCTGTGTCAACATCTCTTGATGTAGCTCAATCATATGGAAGTTGACCCCTATTTCTTCAATTTTTGTCAGATATTTTTTCTCAATGGTGCTTTTGAAATTTTGAAGAAACTCAGTAATCATTTTCTCGCTTAAGGAATCCATAATTATCTCAAACAGCTGCTGGAGCGCTCGTCGGGCATCGGTCTCGCTGATGGTATCAAGATTGTTTGGGATGGTGATGTGGTATGGTTCGTCCGGGTTTGGAGCCGACTCTACTTTAACTTGAGTAAGAAATATAAATTTGCTGTCAATTTTTCTTAGAAAAGAATTCACCATGACAATCGCAGAACTCTCTGAGCTTGTTTTCCCCATGATGATGATCAATGTTTTGATTACTTCTTTAAAAATTGCGGTGTACCCAATTTCATAGACCGCAATGGTGACCCCCATTTCCTCTAATTTTACCAGATACTCCGATGTCAGATACGTTTTCAGATCACCTGCGACTGGGTTTCGACCAAGATCCATCAATGTCTTATCGGTTTCATAGAGAATCGATTTGATTGCTCTGCCAAGGTCTCGAGGCTCAATGGTGTTAATTTCTGCCTGGATTGCTACTTCCTCAGAACCTAAGGTGTATCGGAGATCATTAATCGAGATGTTTGTAAGAAAGGAATATTGTTGTCGTAGGGCATAAACTCGTTGGGCGATCAATGTTATCGCAAATGTTTTTGAGGTTTGTTTTTCTAACACTTCGATGAGAGCTTTCAAGAACCGTCGTATCACATCAGATTTTTCGATCTTGAGGAGACTGATTTCTTTTTTTTCGACGATATAACTTGACTGCATTAACGTTAAATCAATATTCATCGTCTTCAGGAGTATCATATCATATTCGATACCAATTTTATCTCGTGTTTCCCTGATGAAAAAGTATCCTGCAGTCTTTCCAAAGGATTTCATTATTATTTTAACAAGTTCTTTGAGCGCGATTCCAACCGCTTTGGGATCGATCGTGTTTAGTGGATCCCGTACCATCACACAACTTTCCAGTTCTAGTGAGCGCGTATTTTTAATTTCTATGTTCTGTAAAAAGGGATAGACTGGTTGGAGTTTTTTTAAAAGGTTTCGTATGGCCACTGCTGCATACTCTTCTGATGTTTTTCTACCGATAATTTCAATTATTATCTGTATAAATTGTCGAGTAACATCAGCAGTGTCCCGCATTGTATCCCATCTCTTCTTCCTCGATGAACTCATCGAGGAGCATCCATCTCCGCAGTACATAATATCTAAGTTATTTAAATGTCTTACTTACGGACAACCCGCGTCATACCATATTTGCTATTATGAAACGGAAGTGGAAATTCCCAGGTGTAAAAAAAATACTCGATGATTAAGAAAAAAACATCATTAATTATATATACTGTATTACCGTTGATTGGCGCGGATGCCAAAAACAATACTTGTCGTTGATGATTATAATGATATCATTATTTCAATTAAAAACGTATTAGAAGATTCAACAGGGGAGTACCGTGTCATAGGCGTGGACAGCGGAGAGAAATGCCTCCAAATGCTACAAGATAACCCTCTCCCTGATCTTATCTTGCTTGATATCATGATGCCAGGGATGAGCGGATGGGATGTTGCAGCACGCATAAAAGACAACGACCAATGGTCTGCCGTACCGATTGTTTTTTTAACCGCTTTGGGAGATCAAATAAGCGCAGGGGCGGGACTTCTTGCATCTGAAGATTACATTGTCAAACCCTTCGATATCATCAAGTTAAAAGAATGTGTCCAACGAATTCTTACCACGCTGCCCGCGTAAACAACTAGCGATTCCTTTTTACGTCTCAGAGAATTAGTTCTGTACGATGTTATTACCAAATTCCTTAACTGAAAAATCGATATAGCAAACTTCTTAAAAAAAATGTTTAATAGCATATAACAGAGGATGTCTTACGCATAATAACAAAGTGTCAAATGCACTTACAAAGTATCAAGGCAGCGACCACAAGCGATATTTATATATATGATGCCACTATCTATATAATAACCGTATAAACATCACAAAAAACAATAGGGGATACTAAGGTATGAAGAACAAGATTTATCCAACTAGAAGAAGATATGCTATTTTCATATTTTTTCTCATGACCACTGCAACGATTATCGGAGGGTTATCGACTGCGCAAGTAGCAGTGAACCATACGTTGGATTCCATTGTTGCACTCATCCCTCTCACTCAGCAAAACATCCTTAGAGATATCGTTACGAATCAAATCACCATCCTTGATGTCGATCAATCAAAAACCTCTGTCGTCGTTCTCGTATCCTCTCAAGAATTCGCTTGGCTATCTGCAATGAACCTTGCGCCGAGTGTTGTTCCTGATGATATTGCGATACAGCAAGGATGGAAGCACACCGCTGAGTTTGGACGTGATTTCCATTCATATTCACAAATGACAACCGCGCTTCAAAACATCGCTGATACCTACCCGGATATCACTCATCTGTACAATCTTGGCCAGAGCGTACAAGGCAGGATCATCTGGGGTTTAAAGATCACAGATAACCCTGACATCGAAGAAAATGAACCTGAGGTGCGCATCTGCGGTCTTCACCATGGCAACGAATTCATGTCTGCAGAGTTGCCGTTGAATCTTGCATATCATCTCGTCCAAAACTACAGCGTCGACCCTGCGATTACTGACCTGGTGGACAACCGTGAGATCTGGATCATCCCCATGGTCAACCCTGATGGCAGGGAAGCAGATACCCGATATAACGCACACGGCATCGATTTGAACAGGAACTATGGGTACATGCCGGAAAACTCAAATCCGTACTCTGAGCCTGAGACGCAGGCGATGCGGAACAATGCCTTACAAAACAACTTCGTTTTATCATTATCATTTCATTGCTCCGGGGATGTCGTCAACTACGTCTGGAACTATAAAACACAACCAGTCCCGGATAATGCCGCTGTTGTCTCTCTCTCAAATCAATATGGTTCTCATAATGGATATTGGGTCGTCGAAGGATATGACTGGTACCAGACCCTTGGCGATTGCAATGATTTCAGCTACGGCTGCCGCGGTGACATGGACTGGACTATCGAAGTGCAGGATTCCAACATCCCGCAGGCATGGAACCTCAACCGAGATGCGATGCTGGAGATCATCGATGCGGCAAACATGGGACTAACTGGAGTGGTTACAAACGCAAACAACGGACAACCAATCCCTGCGACGATTTGGGTTGATGAAGCATCCTGGCCTTGTTTTGCCGACCCACAAATTGGTGATTACCATCGTGTGCTTTTACCAGGTACCTACACAGTTCACTACCGAGCCAACGGGTTTGCAGAAAAAACATTTACCGTAGACGTTGAATCAGGGGACCCAACCGTACTGGATGTTGATTTAAACCCAAATGACCAATATTTTGCCTACCAGGTCACCACATGTGATTACTATGCACCCTCTGAAAATTACCAGAACAACCCGACCGAGGGAATTTCCATCCTTGGCCAACCTGATGAGGTCTACGCATCGCTTGGTGTCAGCGGCTCGATTATCGTCGACATGACCAATAATGTTACTGACCTCCCTGATGCACCCGATCTTAAAGTATTCGAAGGAGACGGAACCACCGATGGATACTCCGTGTCTGTATCTGCGAATTGGAATGGCCCCTGGGCCTCTTTAGGAGCTGGCATGGGGACATCGGAGTTTGACTTGGTAGATGGTTCTGTCGAATCAGCACGGTACGTTAAAATCATTGATGATGGAACCGGGAGTCCTAGCGAGATGAATCCTGGGTGCGACATTGACGCAGTACAGAACCTCGCTGCTGAAAGTGCCAACCAACCCCCCAATATTCCTACTCAGCCCAACGGCCCAGGTTCTGGTCAATCCAACATGGAATATTCATATACGACCACCACCACCGACCCTGAATCCCAGCAGGTGTATTACCTCTGGTCCTGGGGTGACACCAATGGAACATGGATTGGTCCTTTTAATTCCGGGGCAATCGCGCAGGCTTCACACACGTGGGCTGCTACGGGGAACTACACCGTGAAAGTAAAAGCAAAGGATATTGCTGGCAGTGAGAGCGGATGGTCTGCTGGCATCACCGTACGTATCCAATCAGGCCCATTGATCGAAATAGGGGAGATCACCGGCGGGTTTGGCGTTTCTACGACAGTAAAAAACATCGGTGATAGCGAAGCATCGAACATCCCCTGGACCATAACATTGGATGGTGGACTGCTTCTTCTCGGGCGACAAACCACCGGGATGATCGCTAAGATACAGCCGGGATTCAGCCCTCAGATAAAAAGCGATTTTATCCTGGGTATCGGACCAGTTACCATAAAGGTGACCGCGGATGTCGCAGAAAAGACCGCATCAGCGTTCCTTCTTGGACCTTTCGTCATCATAAAAAAATAAACTGATTCAGCGCTGCTATCTAAAATGTATTAAAAAAAAGGAGCGGAAACGCACCAAAAAGACATGATTTAATCGTAGGAGTCCAACAATTAATTTAAATTTTATAAGTTATCATATATTAAATAAAAGAATGATCGTGCATATGGAGAAAAATACACAGCGGAATGATCCGAGATTGAAGCGAGCTTTGCTCCTTCAGATTTGATTCCTATGGTTTTCATATGGTCGATAGATATATAAATATGAATTTTGTTAGTGTAATGTACTAAGAAAATATTTTTAGGGGATATGAAGAATGAAGTGGAATAGCAAGAAAATTGTATTTATTCAAGCAACTGTTGCCCTGATACTCCTTTTCTCTTCTGGAGTAAGTGCGATTCACCCGACCGCTCCATCGAACTCTACAGCATCTGTTTCTGTAGAATCATCGTTTTATAATGGAGGCACACCAGTCGTTACGATCGCCGTATCACCTCAAACGATAATATTTGGACAATATAGCCTTGCGGGAAAGGATTTTGCGACTCTCACACTGCCGGGAGAAGGCGTGTCTAGCGTCATCGGCGAAGCACAAATGCCAACCATCTCTCGATTCATTGAGATCCCACAAGGTGCAAACCCAGAATTGATTATTGATTCGGTTTCCTGGGAGACCACCTCACTAGCGGCATTATCGCTTCCCGCGACAATCATCCCGGTTCAACCATCGCTTCTAAAAATCCAGGGAGCATCGGTTGCTTTTACCAGTGATGCTTCATATTATGCGATGAACACCTTGCTTCCTTCACCGATTGCCAAGGTCAGTGTGATTGGAGAACTGCGAGGACGAAACATCGCGTTTTTGGAGATTTCACCGGTCCAATATAACCCTGTCTCAGGTGAACTGCGAATCATGAAGCAGTGCGTCCTACGCATCAGCCTACCAGGGAGCGACCTGGTGCAGACTGCAGAGAAGATCGATCGCTACACCACATCATCCTTTGATCAACAGTATAAAACATTATTCATCAACTACGGCGCTTTACAAGGAACGCAAAGAAATGAACCGAGGCAAGAAGGGTATCTGATTATTGTTGATGATGCATTTAACGACGCCATTCAGCCCTTAGCATCGTGGAAAGACACCAAGGGATTCGATGTCACGGTCACGAAAACATCAGAGATCCCCAGTGGACCGACCAAAGAAAACATCCATGCCTACATAGAAAACGCTTACAACACATGGCCGGTACCACCTGCCTATGTCCTTTTAGTCGGTGATGTCGCACAGATCCCCACATGGACCGGCTCAGAGACCGGGACCTGTACCGATTTGTACTACGTCACCATTGATGCCGGCAACTATTTTGCTGACATCATCATCAGTCGATTCCCAGCTGCGACCGCTGAGCAAGTAACCACGATGGTAGATAAAACACTCTTTTATGAAGCAGGGGTGTTCCCTGATGATTCGTGGATTTTGAAGGCAGCGTTTATGGCATCAAGCGATAACTACCAAGTTTCTGAAGGGACACATAACTTTGTCATCGACACGTATCTCACTCCGAATAATTATACCTGTGATAAACTGTATTCTCATACCTATGGAGCAACGACCCAACAGGTGAGGGACGCTCTTAACAACGGACGCAGTTTAGCTATCTATTCCGGGCATGGAGGCACCGATTATTGGGCGGATGGTCCTGTCTTTTATCAGTCTGACGTCAATGGTCTGACCAACGATGGAATGTATCCGTTTGTCTGCAGCCACGCGTGTCTGACAAATCAGTTCACGGAAAGCGAGTGCTTCGGGGAAACATGGCTGCGTGCCCCAAACAAAGGCGGTCTTGCATTCTGGGGTGCCACGACCTACTCCTACTGGGATGAAGATGATGTCCTGGAGAGAAGCATGTTTAAGGCATGGTGGGACGACAACATTGAGACGATCGGCGGTATGACAAACCAGGGTTTGTACTATCTTTATCAATATTATAGTGGTGGCGGGATGAGCCTGTACTACTTTGAGGAATACAATGTTCTTGGTGATTCCTCCGTGAAAATCTGGCGTGGCCAATCAAATGTCAACACGCCACCAGCGACTCCCGGTGCACCAGCCGGTCCTGCGAGTGGGGAAATCGGCATTGAGTATACCTTTACAACTAGCACCACCGATGCACAGAATAACGATGTGTACTACATGGTCTCCTGGGGAGATTCGGTGAGCGACTGGCTTGGCCCTTACGCCTCTGGAGCTACTGTTGAATTAAAACATACCTGGGACTTTGTCGGGGACTATAGCGTCAAGGTAAAAGCAAAAGATGGTGAGGGCTTAGAGAGTGGTTGGTCAGCAGCCTCTACGATTAGCATCCTTGTCATGCCGCGTATCGAGATTGGGGTGATCACTGGTAGTTTTGGGAGCATCACTGCTGAGATAAAGAACGTCGGTGCTGGAGACGCGACCAATGTTGACTGGTCCATTACTCTACAAGGCGGCCTGGTTCTTCTTGGACGGCAGACCACGGGATCCTTTGCAAAGATCACGCCAGGGTTTAGCCCAAAGGCGAAAACCGGTTTTGTGTTCGGGTTCGGCTCGGTAGATATTCTCATCACTGCTGGTGATGTCGAAAAAACAGCGACCGCACGACTAATTGGGCCGTTCGTCCTGAGCGTGCAATAAAACGCTCTTTTTTCTTTTCTTTTTTTTTTTGTTCAAATTTCTTTATTAATATATGTACAATAAAATAATGAAAAAACCTAGGGTGATTTTTAGCTTATCTTCTTTCTTTAAAAATGATTTCTAATACGGTTATTATATAATGGTATTATTGTATCTTATGATATCTGTTCATTGGTTTCTTTCTTCAGAAGTGATATCTGGATTTTTTTTATTTTTTTCTTCTTACTAATATATATATACTTACAGCGAAACATTTATTAACACCAGATGCATTTAAGAAGAGTAAGGCGAGGTAAAATTTTATGAAAACAAAACATAGTATATGGAAAAACAAGCTAGTGAAGACAACGTTTTTCATGACAGTGATCCTCGTTGCTGCCCTTTTTTTAGGCACCGCAGCATCTGCAGGACTCACTCCGCAATCAACGCCGACAACGAAAAAAATGAATACTAATGCTATTGTTGCACCAGATCGGGTATCGTTTACCTCTTCTAGTCAACAGATCCAACCTGGTATCAAAACAGCAGCACCCATTACCAGTAGGGGAGAAGTCATTTTCAGTCAAGGATACTATCTTCCGACTGAATCCTGGAACTTTTACACAAGCGCATCAGAACCTGCGTATCTTGCTCAGGAAGACTTCTGGGGCCTCACCAGTGATATTGGTGACGTCGAATGGTACGGTCTGCCCTTGATTTATAACTACGGATGGACCCCCGGTGACCCAACAGGTATGACCTTTGAGATTAAATTCTTCG
>DQIQ01000097.1 GCA_003942085.1 Thermoplasmata archaeon
ATTGCTTGTTTGGCCGATAGAATCTTTCGCCTGGGCTTTTACAACATAAGTTCCTGAAGCATTCCATATATAAGGCATACTCCCAGTTTGTCCTGAGGGAACAAGTGACGTATAGGCGCTATATGCATGGGTACCGTTTGCATTAAAGTCAAACCGGTATTGCACTTGATCTCCATCGGGGTCAATCGCACTTGTACTGTATGAACCTGATTGTCCGACGTTACGCGTGGCAGGTCCAGTCGGTGTAGTTGGAGTCTCTGGTGGTGTGTTTCCGGTTGAAGAGACAATAACGGACAAACCGGTTGACCAGTTACTCATCGCACTGAGAGAATCGCGTGCTTGGGCCTCTACGACATAGGTTCCTACCTTTGTCCATGTATGGGACATGCTAACGGATTGACCGGAAGGGACAAGAGCTGACCAGACGCTCATGTCATGAGAACCGGTTGCATTCCAATCAAACCGGTACTGCACTTGGTCCCCATTCGGGTCAGTTGTCATAGTACTGTAACTACCAGATTGGCCGACATTTCGTGTCGTAGGTCCAGCTGGTTCGGTTGGAGTATTTGGTGGTTGGTTTGACCCGGATACAATTACGGTTCCATGCATAGACGTGTGTATCTTACAATGATATGGGTAAGTTCCAGCAGTATTGAAAGTAAAAGAAAACGTTTGCCCGACACCTAAATTGCCGGAATCCCAGACACCAGTATCGCTTGTTGAGGTATGGGTGGTCGGACCCATATTAGTCCACTTTACTGTGTCACCTACATTGATTGTCACCGGTGTTGGGCTGAAGAAAAAATCATGTATTGATACATCTACTATCATTCTAGAGTTTTGGGGCGGCAATAGATTCATTGTCGTGCTCTGACCAATTGCCATTGAGATGAGAGGGGCAGCTACCAGCATACCTACTATTATTCCAATTATTTTTTTCATTTTATTTACCTCAGTTTCTAACAAATCGAATCAATGTATAATATAATGACCAAAAAACAATTGTAAAACACATAAAAAACAATTTCAACATATTTCATAAAAAGGTAAAAAAAAATTATCATACGTTATCAATAATTTTTTCTCTCTTTTTCTAAGTATCATCAGTTAGCAATACCATTTTCAGCAGTCCGTATAGCTCTTTTTTAAAAGCAAGTTTCTTGATAAGACACGCAATTTTTTTTTACGCTAATCCATGCACGATATCTGCGCAACCTTGGCAGATATTTTTTGTTTTTCCTTTTATTTCAAATTGGTTGGTTTCATTTTCGCTATGCTCCTCACCACAAACGCAGCAAATGAAATTCTCGTTTTGTTGCATGGCTTTTAAACTTGGGTTTAGTCGATCACGACTCGCTACTTCACAATCAGTCTGATTTCTGTATTCCTCCATCACTACATTCTTTCGATCATCGTTATTTTGCATTATTTTACCTCCTCAGGTTTTTTATTTATTAGATGCGTCAATCCACCTTTTGTTTTAACATGACTTTCTATCGTATCACCATGACTGGTGAAGATGCATGGCGCGTCACCTTTTCACAGACGCTTCCCATTAATATACGGTCCATTGCGCTTTTTCCTTTACAGCCGATGACAATTAAATCGTTCTTTTTTGCTTCTTTCATGATTATTTCTTCGGGGATGCCTTCGACAAGTTTCTTTTGGACAGTTACACCCATTTTCGATCCTTTTTTGCTAACATCATTAAGTATTTTCTGTCCTTGTTTCATGAGCAGATCTTCCCATGCGACAGACAGATTATTTGCTGGGACGACATCTGTTAGACGAGGGGTATCCACTACATACAATGCGACGATCGGTTTTCTGGTCTCTTTAGCAAGAAACAACGCTTTTTCTAGTGCTTTTGCAGCCCCATCAGATCCATCAACGGGAGCAATAATCCTGCTAAACCCTTTGGCTTCTATTATATTTTTTTTCATTTTTTTTCACTCCATATTTTTTACAATTGATTGATAAAGGGGGGGCGACTTGTAGAGTTCGGAAGAAAATTTAAGGAGAGAAAATGGACGGGATGCAAAAAAATTAATTTTTTCCTTCAAACTCTACAAGCCTCCAAATCCATTCATAGACGACACAATCTCAGCGGATTATAAAATAATGACTTAAAATCAAATAAAAAACGATTAAAAAACGTCTGAACATCTTTTTTTAAAAATGATTTTTTTTTTTAAAACCAAGATTATTAACCCCTCCCCAAAAAAAAAGTATCTTGCTTCACGAACGATTTAAGCTAAATTCAAACGTTCTTATAATCGTTTGATACCAACTTTTTCTATAATTAATTTTATCATTGCTGGTATAAAACCAGGGAACAAAAATTTTCCAAACATTAGGATTCCATCCCATCGACCCAAACTTATGATCATCAATCCTTTTCGTGGTTTGTACACGATTAGTTGTTTCTGTTTCATTGATCGAAGAATATTCATGACAATAAAACTTCCGTGTCGTTTAGCGTTCGCAGCTGTTTTTTCTTCGAGTACATTTGTGATATCCCCACCTACGAAGATGTTGGGATGGTTTT
This sequence comes from Thermoplasmata archaeon, assembly GCA_003942085.1. Classification (GTDB taxonomy): domain Archaea; phylum Thermoplasmatota; class E2; order DHVEG-1; family DHVEG-1; genus SM1-50. Next base: position 2,549 of record DQIQ01000097.1, read on the forward strand.
CCAGTTGCAAAGATTGGTTTACTTTAAGAGTATTTAGTTCAGTAAAAATTGAGGGAGGAAACTCCTTCATAAACCAGGGGTCCGATTTTATTCCCGCACACCAAATTCCAACATCTGCCTTAATCGTTCGCTTTAAATTCGTTATGAAAATTCCGTTTTGATAGTCAACGACTTTCTCTCCAAAAATGATCTGTACCCCACGTTTATCGAGATACTTTTTTGCATAACGAGAAGCGCTTTTCGTTTTTCGCTCAAGCAATCGGTCGTGAGGATGAACCATGATTATTTGTTTTTCAGGTGATTTTGTTGCAAGTTCCCCAGCGATTTCTGTGCCGATTAAACCGCCACCAATAATCAAAATTGATTTCGCGTTTACAATTTTTTTGCTGTTTTGTAATACCTCAAATCCTGATTTTATCGTGAAAACATTCTGTGTGTTGTCAAGAAAGATCGGATATTCTATTCCTGTGGATATCACGAGATAATCAAAGGTCAGTTTTTCTTTTTCGGTTTCAACAAATTTTGGTGTAACCTGGAGCACGGGGTCGGTGATGATACGACTATGGTTCAGGAACTGGGCAAAAGGAACGATATATTTTTCGTATTGTAAGGGTTTTAACAGTAGTTTCCAGAGGCTTGGTGAATATTCAAAATATTCTTTTTTATCTATGATAACAATATCGAGGGTTTTTTGCTTTTCGAGTTTTTTAGCAATAATCGTGCCACAAAAACCTCCTCCAAGAATGATGATTCTCATCTTTTTCAATGAACGTACATATCTTTAATAAATTAATGCAGAGAATTCAAATAGATTATTTTAACAATTTCTTCTCCTGAATTATCCTTTTATATCATCCTATCGGTCGACAAGCATTTTCTAATGTTTTGGATCATTATTCATTCGTTCTTATATCGTTTTACAATAATCTTTATATAGAACAAAAGATTCATTTAATAAGGAGAAAATCATGAAGGAAAAAATCGTAAGTATCATAATTGTAACGCTAGTTTTTGCCATTGGATTTGCCACAGCAGAACAACAACCTGTTACACCAGCAAGGCTAAACGTTGCGACTGACACAACCCTGCAAATAGAGATTATGAACAGAGATTTCGATGTCGCATAT
>DQIQ01000098.1 GCA_003942085.1 Thermoplasmata archaeon
GTTGGTTTTTTTCAATGATGTCCAGGTTTTTTCCTTTCTCCATATCTCTCCTTTAATTTGTTATAATGTGACGTGATAACCTTTGACAATGATGATATTTAAAGATAACCTGGTAAAAAACCAAAATGTAAAAAAAATTCAAAGGAGAACGACCAATGAAACGAACTGAAAAGCCAAAGATATGATCCGTGCCTGATTATATTATATATACTTATTTGCGAATTTCTCTCGATGAAAAAAAATCGTCATGGATAAAAAATTATTCTTAGACAATGATGAAAGTATGGTTACACTAGTTATGAAATTGATTTTCATAGTATTTTAATCATATAGGAACATTATTAAAGGAAATAATTGATATTAAATCGTTAATTAGGGAGGACATCCATGAAAAAAACCTATGTGAAAAAAGGAGTTGCTGTAGGTATTATTCTCTTATTTTTGTGTGTCAATCTCGTATCAGGTGTTGAAAAGAATGTCTCAAATAACGATCAACAACCCATCGTTCTAACAATTAAAACAGATGAGGTAAACGATGCTGTTCCTATCTCCTTGTCAATCTGTGGGAAAACAAGGATGAACAAACAGTCTATCATTGTCTCACTTGACGATGCAAACAAGATCTTAAAACTCTTTAAAGAACTGAAAACTTCAATGACGACTCATCCATTTGATGTACGAACACAACAGCTCAAAGAGGATTTCATCACCCTTCTTACTGATCATAAACTGATACCACCGAATATCCTTCAAGATCAATACAGTAATTTTCTCAATCCTCCATGGTTTGAAAAATTACGAAGAAGATACAATAATCTTTCTTCTAATGATGCTTTTAAACCAGCTGGTGCAGGAACTGCGGCAGCCTTTTTCTGCAGTATTGGTGGTGAAGGTGTTGGGTTCTTATTTCCTTTCATAATGCTCCCTCGGCCACGGATCATCACCACCTGGGTTGTCCTTGATGGAGAAACCATGGCCGGGAAACTCCTCTCCATCGGAGGATTTGTCGCAGATGGGCCCCAGTTCGGATTCGCACTAGGATTCTGGGGGATTGGACTGATGTTCGCCTTTCCATATGGGACATTATACGGATTTGTCGGGTACTCGATGTTTGTGTCTGCGACTGCGCAGTATATTGAGCGCTTTCCACCAGATTATCCACCGATAATATTAGGAGCTTCCCCGCAAGATGGTGCACAAAACGTCCCGGTGTCTCTTCCAGAATTAAGCTTCAGCATTGAAGACCCGAGCGGAGACCTTATGAGTTACACGGTGACCACGGAGCCTGATATCGGGTCGGGTAGTGGAATTCTGAAAACTGCTGGGACCTACACAGTCCCGATTCACAATCTCCAGGATTTGACCTCTTACAGTTGGACAATCAAGGTCAGTGATGATGTGCAGACGATAGAACAAACCTGTTCGTTCACTACGGAGGCCGTAGCACCTATCGTTTCAAATCCACTACCTGCTGACGGGGAACGTCATGTGCCGTCCGACCTTGAACACCTCCAGTTCACCTTAAAAGATTTCCAAGAAGATACAATGGATTTCACGGTTGAAACCTCACCGTTCATCGGCTCTAGAAGCGGTGAAGGGGTCCATGATGGTACCTATTCTATCAACATCAGCGGTCTGCTTAACTCCACGACATACCGATGGTACGTAAACGCAACAGACGGTACACATTGGGCACGAAAAACCTACAAATTTCAGACTGGATTCCCCGCCCATTTCGATCCCTTTGAACATGGATGGACCTATCGGAAACAGATCACCGTTGATCATGCGAGCATCCCTGAGGATCTCACCAATTTCCCTGTCCTGGTAAATATCGTTGATAACGATCTCAAAGAAAAAGCACAGTCGAACGGTGACGATATCCTTTTCATGAATGACACTGGTTTTGCGACACGGTTGAACTACGAAATCGAGCAATATGACGGAGACCTTGGAGCGCTTACCGCTTGGGTGAACATCACACAGCTTTCATCAAATGAAGATACCGTGTTTTACCTATATTATGGAAATCCAACTACCATTAGTCAGCAATATCCTGAAAAAACCTGGGATTCCAACTTCGAGGCGGTTTGGCATATGAACGATGCAACTTCCACCACAATTTCAGATAGTACCGCTAACAGTTATGCGGGAACCAAAGTTGCAATAAACCAACCCACTGAAGTAAATGGAAAAGTCGGAAAAAGTCAAAATTTCGATGGGATGGACGATTACATCCAATTTACAGATCCTATCATACCGCTAGGGACAAAGACGATATCTGCTTGGTTCAAATGTCACAATCCTAATAATTCAGGTGTTGTGTTTGCATCATGTACGGGGATATCAAGTGATGATTCTGGAACTGCATGGGAATTAAATCCAGATAATAAAATGAATTGTTACATGGGAAACGGTCATGGCGACCTTCATTTCATGCGAGTTTTTCCGACAATACCTGATACCACCATTTGGCATCAATATACTATGACCTACGATGGGATGACACTTAGTGTTTATCGAGATGGGGTGCTGACTGTTTCCTCAACTGCAAAGTATGAGTCGGAGACTAGCCCTACTAATAATTTGAGAATGGGACGATCAAATCATCAATCTTATTCCTATTTTCTCGATGGAGAGATCGATGAATTCCATATTGCTAATAACGCATTAAGCGAGGGGTGGATTGCCACAGAATATACCAATCAAAATAACCCTGCAGGTTTTTATTCGATTGGACCCGAAGAACCAGATTCATGATAATATATATTGTCGTTCAATCTTAGCTATAGAATCTATGGTTTGATTCGTGATAGAATGATTTATTGATTCTACCTGTCTTTGAAAGTCTATTTTTACTGATCACCTGAGATACATTTAAATAAAAGTCGGTTAATATTACCGGTATTAAGGGGTTTGTGTGTTATGCAAAAAAGAATACGAAAAACTGTACAGAAAATGGTGCTTCTGATTACTGTTGTAGGCCTTTTTACTGGAACGTTCAGTACTGGCGTCGTCTCTAATCTAACCAAATCAACGCTTCCTTCAGCGCTATTAAATACAAATTCTGAGGTTAGGACAAATGTTAAAGAATCTGAAATGGGACGGAGCCTCGCAGAGGGTTATACTCTTCAATATACCATCAATTTTTCAAAAGATGATCTGAGTATTGATAAATTCCTCGGATACGATCTGGTGTCAATGAAAGATTGTTCATATCTTACTGATGTAGGAAAACCACTGCTGCCTGCAAAACGCATCATGGTGGCATTACCAACTGGTATGAAAGTAACAAATGTCCAGATTCTATCGACTCGAGAACAACCAATACCAGGCATCTATACTATTTTCCCCAGACAAAAGCCCCTTCCGGTGGGAGAGACGCATGACCCGATACTTATTGTCCAACCAGATAAATCAATATACCTCTCACCACACCCCTATCCCTCATCACTTATCTCACTTGGTACGCAAACCGATCTTGCTGGACAAAGCATGATAGAGCTCACCATCAACCCGCTTCATTATCTCCCACTTCAAAAGAAATTGACTCTCACACAATCCATAAGTTTTGTTATCGAAGGCGTCGAGGGATATATCTGTGGAGACTATCTTCCTCAAAGGATTTCTGAGAACGGACGGATGATCTATGAACAAATGGTCAAAGACAT
>DQIQ01000099.1 GCA_003942085.1 Thermoplasmata archaeon
TATGGATTCTTTCAAAAAAAGAAAAAATGATTTATTGCTGATTTCTTAAATTAAACCGCTCAGAAAAAAGGGATTACACTTTTTAAAAAAAAAAGAAAAAAAAGGTTTACTCGTCTTCATCCCATTTATATGGTTTATCCCGGTATTTGTCAGAGACTTCCTTGATGCGGACGAGTTTTTTGTTCTTTGATATCTTCACAAATGCAACCATTGCGTTCACCAGTTCTGGTAAGAGTGCTTTTTTTCTTGGTTCACCGATAAGGAGGGGAGCCTCACCAGCGTTCTTACCATAAATGTGGTTGACTTGCCACTATTTAAATTTTTTCTAAAAAATAATTACGGCTCTTCCGAGACGCTCTCCCAAACGACCGTAACAGACACTGACGAGCCATCAGACAGCACACCCTCATCCACGGGTGCGTACCCCTGAGCGTCCGCTGGATCCGACTCAGCAGAGACACCAGGAAACGCACCGACCGCACCTTCCATAAAAGAATCACGCACGCTCCCAAAACTCGTCACGACGCTTCCACGCTCCTCAACGACCGATTCTTTTTTCTGTTCTTTTGACAGCCGAAAAAGAGACCACATCCCAACGATACAAACAATCCATAACACGGCAAGAGCCGCAAGATCGACATACTGCTCGCCGAACCTGTTCACCGACACCACAATTGCCTTACTGTCAGATCCTACGGCAAGCAGCGTCCGATACGTAAGAAGCGCAAGACCTCCAAGTCCGACCAGATATCCAGAGAGCACGAAAATTTTCTTATCCATGAAAACCAACGCAGGGAAATACGACAATGCTTATATAAAATCCATGGAGGAAACCCGTGTTTTTTTCGCCATACGACGCCTTATTATTATAAAAAATTAAAATAAAAACTGAGGAAAGAACAGGTAACAACCGTACAGCCACCGGATAACAGGTGTACAACAGGAGCTTAATAGCAAAACCGACACAAACAGGATACAACAAGAAAAAAAAAGGACGGAATAACCCATGATACCACACACCCTTTCAAAAAAGAACAAAAAAAGGTTGATCACAACCCCGATGACCATTGCTCTCTCAGTCATCCTCATCACCCTCTGCTCGGTACAAATGGCAAGCGCCTGCAAACCAGTACCACAAATTCAGATAATAAAAACAGGACCAACCTTTGCCTACGCAGGAGAAGAGATCACCTATACCTTCCGCGTCAGCAACCCCGAAGAACAACCACTCAGCGATGTAACAGTCATCGATGATTCCTGCGGACCAGCAGTCTACGTCTCCGGTAATGAGAACGGAAACGACAAACTGGACCATAAGGAAACCTGGATCTTCACCGCATCCATCACCCCAACCTTCAGCTTCCCTGACCCGCTCACCAACACCGCAACCGCACAAGGCAGCTGGGGAGACCAGACCGCGACAGCAACCGATCATTACACCCTCTACCCGTTCATCCTACGCAAGGATGTTCTGTTATACTGGGAAGGAGAAAACATCGGCTACAACGACCCTGACACCCTCTTTACGATTAAGATGACTAAAGGTGAAAAGATACTTGACAAATTTAGCATAAGTGAATCTGCACCCAAAGAGCTATGGCTCAGTGAAGGAACCTACCGGTTCAAAGAAATAAACGTCCCAGCAGGCTACCTCGCCGCTTATGAGACCGTCACCATTTCCACCTGTAAGACCTACCCCGACTACTCCTACATCAACGTTATTACCTTTGATCTTAGTGTAACAAAAACTGGGCCTGCGACCTGCTATCCCTCTGATCAGATACTTTATTCCTACACAGTGAAAAATGACGGACCCGCAAGCGTCACCCCCGTCCTCCTTGATGACCTCTGCGGGACACCCGTCTACATCAGCGGAGACAGCGACGCAGACGGACTCATCGATCCTTCTGAAACCTGGACCTACCAAGCAAGCTACACCGCCAACGCCGAACCAGGAAGCATCATCACCAACCTAGTCACCGTAACAGACGCTGAAGGCGCAAACCGGGCTCCTGACCACTGGTGGCTCGGCGGAGACACCCACTTAGGTAACAATGTCGCAAACTGGTCGGTCAGTGTCATTCCACGACCAGAAGTACCAGCGGATACCAACGATACCAACGATTCACAGAATCCCCCGGACACAAACCAGTCCACCAACGAAACCGAAGAGCCAACAGATACCAATGAAACAGAACCACCACAAGACACAAACCAGACCGAAGAACCACCGGTACAACCCCTAAGAACAACATCCCACGGACCATCACAGAGCACAAACATCGCACCAGTCGCCATCACCAACGGACCCTACAGCGCACAGGATGAAGAACGAATCATCTTCAACGGCTCAAAAAGCTACGACCCGGACGGTGCCATCATCACCTACAGCTGGAGCTTCGGAGACGGAAGCACAGAGCTCGGACAGACCGTCACCCACCACTACACCAACGCAGGATTATACGGAGTAACCTTAACGGTAACCGATAACCGCGGAGCAACAGACACCGATACCACCAGCGCAACGATCACCCAGCCCAACAGAGCACCAGGCAGCCCGATCATCGGCGGCCCAGACAACGGCACCAAAAACACGGACTACTCATTCGTCATCGGAGCATCCGACATAGACCACGACGACATCACCTACCTCATCGACTGGGGAGACGGAACATCCTTCCAGACCGACTACCTCCCAAGTGGATCGTATTTCATCTTCCCGCACCGCTGGGAAACATCAGGCACCTACACGATCACCGTGACCGCCTCAGACGGACACCTTTCCACAATCTCAAAGAAGACCATAACGATCCATGAGACACTCATCGCAGACAACATCGCAATCATCGCCCTGGCACTCCTGGCCATCATCGCACTACTCAGCGCGATGCTCTACTCAAAACGAAAGAAGAACAACAAATAAACATCTCATCTTTTTCTCTTTTTTTTGTTTTTTTTTTCTGTCTGTTAAAATTTTCTATCATCCATTTCCGATGTCTTTTCCCGAAATTACTTCCTCCTAGAAAAGACCATAGTTTTGATATTAGGATTATACCCCTAATCTTTGTGAGTCTAGTGTTTAAGAGCGCGAAAAGAAGAACGGATAGACACACCCTCCTCCGGTGATGTATCGGCTCGGAGAACACCAACGAGAGAACATACTGATTCCTATTTACGTCAATTGCACTTAACCTATTTATGCTTTTTACGTTAAGTCCAACATTCATAGAACAGAAAAAAATCATCCGTTTTCATTTCCTGACGCTTGTTTATTCTGATATGTGTTAAGCTTCCATTCGGTAATATAAAAAATCCATGATCCAAGGATTTATTAAGGATTTTAAAAAAATCCAACGGAAATTTTTTCATATAAAGATGGATTAACAAAAGTGAATCGTAGAGCAGGAAATGACCAATGATCATAAAAGAAGGATATTTCGCAGATGATGGAACCGAAATTGACCAGACAACAGTACCCATACCCACCCTCTGCCTTTCCTGTCTGAAGAATAACGACTCGACAGAAGAAGTACCTTGCATGATCACCCGCATGGACCAGATGAAGGACGTAAAAAAAGGCGAATGATTCCTTTGTTTTACCTATGAACCAAATGACCCTTCGATAAACAAAAAAAAGGTACTGCGAGAGATTGACAAGTATTGG
>DQIQ01000022.1 GCA_003942085.1 Thermoplasmata archaeon
CTATTGTGGAAAATGTGGGGTTGTAGAGCTTAAAATTTCCATTTTTTCCATTCCATCTCCTCCTTTATGCCCTCGTCTTTTATAGGCTCTACAACACCCTGAAATAAAAAAGGGAAATGGTACTTTTTTCAACAGAAAGATCAAGAAATCACACAAAAACCAATATATATAATAAATCTGATGATACTCTTTATAAAAAACTTTCAATCAATCTCCAGACGGAAGAACATTATTATGAGGAAAGGAAATAGTAGATTTAAAAGAGAGATACATTTCGGAACATCCCAACTTATCGGAGATGATCTTGGTGGAATAAATTATGGATGAAAAAGTCGTTGTTCAGATTATCACAAAATATCTACGAAAAGGAAATATGGCACGATGTCTTCGGGATATTCTCCCCTCATCTGGTCTCTCCAAAGAACAACGCGAGGAAATCGCAGAAACTGTCCATGACGTAGTCCGATGGAGGAGACTCTATGAACATATCATTGAAGTCTCTGATTTACCACCTTCGGCAGAAACCTACCTAAAACTTGCTCTGGATGGCGCACAGGCTGATGCTTCGTTATATCCTTTTGAATATCGTTACTCCTGTTCTTCCTATATTGCTAATATTCTCAAAGATCATGCAGAATGGGCTGGATATCTAAACGAGACGCCTCCAACCACTTTGTGTGTGAATTTCAATAAAAGCACGATGGACAATGTTATCACCCTACTTCAACAGGATAATCTTCCTGCAGAACGCTCTCTTCTACCAACCGCTCTGCTCACTACCTCCATCAGTAAATACTCGCAAGTAATTCAACAACGATTCGCACATGTACAAGATGAAACCAGCCAGCTTGTTTCTTTTCTTGCAGCATCACGTGATGAGTTCATTTTTGATTTCTGTGCGGGAAGTGGCGGGAAAAGTCTTACCATGGCATCCATAACAAAAAATACAAAGAAACTCCATGCCTACGAGTTGAACGCAGAAAAACGAACAACTTTGAAACAACGGTGCGATGAATACGATGCACATGTCATCGTAGAGGACAAACCCTCGAAAAAAAAATATGATCTTGTGTTGGTTGATGCTCCCTGCACCGGGCTTGGGGCGGCAAGGAGAAACCCCGAGGCAAAATACATAAAGCAATCTGGGGATCTTCCACAGATACAACTCTCCATTCTACAGCAAGCAGCAGCGAGCGTCAAAGAAGGTGGCATGCTTTTCTATGCGGTTTGCACAGTAACACCAGAGGAGACCACTAAGGTAATTCATACATTTCTTAAGGATGATAGATTTACGCTGACCTCGTTTGATGATCATCCCTATAAAAAGTTCCTGCTGAAAACCGACTCTGGAGCGTTCAGCGCTCTTCCGCGTGGTGATTTGTTTTTCCTCTCTGTTTTAAGAAAAGAACAGTGAATACGACACATGATAAAAGCGAGGAAGGAGGGGAAAAAATATGAAGAAGAAACATGAGAACACTATTTTCCCTTCCTCACCAGATACTTCTTTCTTTATCTAAGTATATAAATTTGTGTTGACAGAATAACAAAACGCGATTCTGTTACCCAACACTACATCTTGTACATCACAAGACCTGAGAGCATCTTAGGAAGGAAAAACGTTGATTTCTGAGGCATATGCTCGCTTGCATCTGCGATTGCTTTTAACTGATCGATCTTTGTCGCGTTTATCAGGAACGAGAAATCATATTTTCCTTCGTCAACTTGAGAAATAGCCTCTGCATCAACCCTGGTATATTTCACATGGTCCTCAAGGTTTTTTTCAGTAATTCCAAGGATTTCCTCCAGGATGAGTTTATGTAAAATAGAGACGTCAAGGGTCCTCCATGTTTTTGAATGATCGCTTGCTCGCGAATCCATAACTCTTTCATCTTTTAACGTAAGAACATAGTAGACACCTTTGGCGTACAACGCGAACTTATGCTTCTCATCGGTCGCAATGTCGTTCATGATCTTTTTGCCTATTTTTTGATAGTCTTTCTTTTTTTCTTCGATACATTTTTTTTCCACAATAAAGTACCGTTCTAGTTTTTCAGATAGCTCTTCAAAATTCACTTGTGGCATTGTAATGAATCGATGGGTAGGCAGAATAGACAAGCCCGGGTCAAGCATATTGCACAACACAACCATGATGTAATTGAAGGAGGCTTTTGGGTCTTTGTTGCTGGTTTGTTGTTGTTTTTCCGCCGCATAGTTTATGGAGGTTTGATACCGATGATGCCCATCTGCGATGAACAAGATTTTCTTTTCAAGATCATCGACGATTGATTGCACGATGGCTGGGTCGTCGAGACGCCAAAGTTGATGGGTGAATCCGTCGTAACCTTTCACCTTGAACAGGGGTTTATCGCATGCAGCGTCCATACTTTTTCGTATATTGTCATTTTGATCTATGTACATCAGCTGGATCGGTTCGAGGTTCGCGTAGCATGTACGCATTAGATTCAACCGGTCAGCTTTTGGTTTTGTTAGTGTTTTTTCGTGAGCTTTCACGGTTTTATACTCTGGGTCAAGTTTCAGAAGCACAAAAAACCCATTCATCTGTTTTTTTTCTTTATTGACCGTGTAATCCACCTTATAGGGATAGAGTGCAGGAGCATCTGATGGGATTAAAATTCCTTGTTGTTGCCAGAGATCAAAAAGTTGTTTGGCTCTTGTATAGCGGTTATTCAGATCGGTATCATCGGAGAAGATTTTTCCTAAAATGAGTTTGACGAAATTATACTCATTTTTTTTATACAGCTCGTTTTGCATTGGTTCTGAAATGATGTCATAGGGCGGTGACATGACATCGTCAGGTTTCTTTATTTTTTCTTTGTTGTATATCATTCCTTTGAATGGAGCAATTTCGACCACAGTAGTTAGCCTCCTATCGAAGTTTAGTTCCGGTATATACTTGGTCATTAAAAAGATTATGAAAATAAATGAATCAAAAGATTAATATCTCTAGAGGTCCCGAGAATGTTGTAATCTTCGTTATATCTATATAAATATATTTTATAGAAACATTTAAATGAACAAAGGGAATTACTTTTATAATAGAAGAATGGAGGACTCATCATGAAAAATGAATTAATTGCGAAAAGCATGATTTTTGGAATAGTAGTACTATTCATTGGAGCAAGTACTGCATCAGCATACGCCATCGATCAAAAGGCTCAACCGATGAATCGTGGGAACACCCTCTATGTTGGTGGAAGCGGGCCAGGGAACTATACGACCATACAAGCGGCTGTCAACAATGCAACCAATGGCGATACCGTATTTGTCTACAACGCCACTTACAATGAAAATGTCGACACCAAGTTAAAAAAGATCAGCCTAATTGGAGAAGATCGTGATACAACCATCATTGCCGGTCAAACAACCGCTCCGGTCTTAAGAATAGGAACAAGCGATACAACGGTTTCTGAATTCACCCTAACTGGAACACCCACCGAAATAATCGTACAGGTGGCAACATTGAGCGAGAATATATTTATTTCAAACAATCTAATAAAAGACGGAGCATATGGAATATCATTAGCTATCTCCACCAGTAAAGTAACGATCACTGATAACACAATCATAAATAATGCGTTCATCGGCATTCAATTGCAAACCTCAAGCTTAAATGTCATTAGCGGCAATAGTATTGAAAACAACGGGGCGCAAGGAATTGAGCTTTCTCTGGGTAGCAACCATAACTCTATTCTGAACAATTCAATCAACAACAATGCAAAAGAGGGAATACTTATCAGTGGTATTACAAGCACCGTCAATACGATAGCAGGAAATAACATTTCGAACAATGAGATCGGCGTGCGTTTCTCTAGTGCTGGTTCAAACAAGATACAGAGTAATAATATCCAAGGTAGTGCAATGGAGGGAGTTCTTCTTCAATCCAGCAAAGAAAACGTTATTGAAAAGAACAACTTCATTGACAACAAACGACAAGCGACTTTTAAGTTTTCATCACGGAACACCTGGGATTCAAACTACTGGAGTAACTGGATTGGTTTTAAACTCACAAAACCGATATTCCAGAAATTCCCCAAGGCTATCGTTGGTGGTCTGCATATCGCCTTTGATAAAAACCCTGCAAAAACACCCTACAACATCACCGTTCTCGCATAGTTAACCCCCCTTTTTTTTTTTATCAATTAGACCTTTCAAAGTTGATGCCATGCTACTACGTGACCGATACTATTAAATAAACTCACAAGGTTTTGGTCTTTGAAATTACCAAAGTGAAAATATCGGACGGTCAGTTCAATGAAATATCGAGATGTTATAACCACAGTCCTTATCTTAGGATTCTTTCTTTCTCTGGCATATACCATCGGTGTCCAACATTCGGTGTGGTACTGGTGGATTGCTCCAATCGCCTTTGGTATTACACTAGCGTGGTCTATTTACTATTTGTGGTTAACATAAAAAAAAATTGTGTTTTTTTTTACTTCTCAAGGGAAACGTTTATAGAACTCAGAGCATTCAGCACCCCCAATGAAGGTTCAAACACTAAAACAAGCAGAACAACTCCTCCAAGAGCGTCACCTCTGCGATGCTTGTTTAGGAAGATTATTTCGACAAGAAATCAAAGAAGGCAGCAATGCAGAGAAAGGACGATTCATCAAAAAACAACTCCACAACACTGAAAAAATCACCTCAAACGACTGCTGGCTCTGCGGTGGGCTCATTGATGAAATCCCTCATTTTGTCGACCTTATAACCAAAACACTGAAAGAGTATGAGTTTGAAACATTCCTTGTTGGTTCAAAAATTGATGAAGATATCCAAGAAAAAGAACAACAACTCTGGACCCAGCTCTCACTTGAGGACGCTGAACCGATTAAAATGGAAATCAACAGAGAAATAGGGAAAATACTCGAACCACAGCTTGGGAAAACCGTTGATATCCCAAATCCTGACATCATGGCAGTCATTGATACTGTCTATGACATTGTTACCCTTCAGATAATTTCCCTCTTCATCTATGGCCGATACAAGAAACTACAGCGGGGAATCCCCCAAACGAAATGGCCTTGTCAAATCTGCTTTGGGAAAGGATGCAAGAGATGTAATTACACCGGGAAGCTCTATGAAATCACGGTAGAAGAACTCGTCGCGCAAAAATCCTTAGAGCACACCAAAGGAACTGATGAATCGTTCCATGGCAGCGGACGAGAGGATATCGACGCTCTAATGCTTGGGACCGGTCGACCGTTCGTGCTTGAAATAAAAAACCCTAAAAAAAGAAGCATTAATCTTAAAGACTTAGAAAAAGAGACAAACCTGGCCACAAAAAACCTCGTTGAAATCACGTCCTTGCGGTTTTCCAACCGGGAGGAGATTGCCCGCATCAAAGCAGCAGAATTCAGGAAAACCTATCGAGTGACTCTTGAAGCAGCCCAACCTTTGAATAAAGAAAAACTTATAAAGGTGGCTCAGACATTACAGGGTAAACTCATAAAGCAGTTGACACCAACACGAGTGGCCCATCGTCGGGCCAACAAGGTTAGAGAACGACTCATCTACAACTGCGTCATTGAATCGGTAGAGGGCATCATAGCCAGATTAGTATTAGAAACCGAATCCGGCACCTATGTGAAGGAATTCGTTTCTGGTGATGATGACAAGACCCGACCGAACCTCAGTGAACTCATAGGCATTCCCTGCAAGGTAATAGAACTCGATGTAATCGATGTCAAGGGGGAATAACGAAATATGGTGAAACGATCAAAAGGAACACGAAGTAAAAGCAGATACATCATGAGAAAAAAACCACGAACACGTGGTGTTACCTCTTCAACAAGAGCTTTACAACAATTTGAGGTTGGAGCAAGTGTCGCCATTGATATTAATTCCGCAGTGCATAAAGGAATGCCGCATCCTCGGTTCCAAGGACGCACCGGAAAAGTTGAAGGCATGCAAGGAAATGCATATCTCATTGGTCTGACCATCGGGAAAAAACATAAAACAATTATCGTGCTGCCAGAGCATTTGGGGAGAGTTACCTAGATGGAAACATCCACAGAAGAAACAGGAAAAATTATCTCTCTTGCGGAAGTAAAAAACATTCTTAAAAAAATCAGTAAAGAACGAAAAGAACTCCTGTATGAGCAGAAAATCGCCTTGGAACACGCAGAAAAATTTGCAAAACTTTCTGCCAAACAAACCAAGGATTTAATCACGGCACTCATGAAACTTGATCACGTCGATGAAATACAAGCATACAAAATAGCGGACATACTTCCCAACACGGAGGATGATGTCAAAGCTATTTTTGCAAAGGAAAGATACACACCAAATGATAAGGAAATAAAAAATATATTGGAGACCGTAAAAAAACATAACGTTGAATAGTGGTGGGGGTAGGTAAACGTGGAAGATTATGTCTATGTCTTGGATTACTTGGCAAAAGGACGCGGGGATCTGCCTGCGTTTAAGAGAAACCCAGTGGTCTACGGCATCGGGGAAAGTCAGTATACATTTCTTGAGTTGATACCAAAACGAGATGCGGTATTCACCACTGGTGAGCGTATCTATGTCGGCAAAGACCCGACACTGCGCACAAAGATTGAGAAAATCAAAGGGCGCGTTAATTTTGAGGATCTCACCTCTACGGCTCATGGTGAACTTCCATATGTTCTATTGGACATCGTGCATAACAATGAGGCACGGTATGTCAAATTCTTCAACGAGGCATCCGCGATTTCAACACGATTCCACGTCCTTGAGCTCTTACCTGGCTTAGGTAAGAAAATGATGATAGAAATCCTTGATGAACGCAAAAAAAAGCCGTTCACCACCTTTAAAGAGATGCAAGACCGCATTGATTTCCTCAGATCCCCTGATAAGCTCATCTCAAAGCGTATCGAACTGGAATTATCAGATCCATCTCAGAAGTACCGTGTTTTCACCCGTCTGCCATTGTCCAGGGAACATCAAGACTGAGAGAATGGTCAAACAGCGGTTTGGACAGCATTTTCTTATTGATCAGTCAGTTGCAGCTCGAGAAGTAGACTATGCACATATTACTAAAGATGATGTGGTCCTTGAGATAGGACCTGGAAAAGGCATCATAACTCAGCTATTGGCTCAGAAAGCAGACCATGTTATCGCTATAGAAATCGACCGACGACTCGTAGAGCAATTAAAAACAACGCTTGCAGCCAATGTCACCCTGATCTCCGGGGATGCTTTGACTGTTGATTTTAAGACCCTGCCTCAGTTTTCCAAGATCGTCTCAAACCTTCCTTTTGAGATTTCTTCCCCGATTACCTTCAAATTCCTCGCATCCTCCTTTTCAGTGGCGATTCTGATTTTTCAAAAGGATTTTGCACAGCGTCTTGTGGCATCCCCTGGGACAAAGGAGTATTCACGACTCACCGTCGGGGTCTCTTATAAGGCAGGTTGTCGGATTTTAGAAAACGTCCCACGGAGCGCTTTTTCGCCCCCACCCAAAATAGAGTCTTCCATCGTTGAGCTTATCCCTTATGATACACCAGCATTTGTGGTTGAAAACGAACAGTTTTTTTTTAAGCTGACAAAGCAGTTATTCAATCATCGCAGAAAAAAGATCCATTCCACCCTGAAATCATTGTATGGAAACATCGAGCAGCTTCCTTTTCTTGATCAACGAGTCGAGGAGCTCACCCCTGAACAGATAGGAAGATTGAGCGACGAATTATACCGCTTGTCATAAGATACGATGCTTTTTTTCTGTTTATAAAAATAAGGCGAGGATATTTTGTTGTATCCAACTAAACACACCGAGGAAATCAAGCACTATCAACAAGATAAAAAACAACAAAAAAAACAGCAGCAACCATATCGCAAACCGAATAAACCGCCAGATTAAAAGAATCACGATCAACAACACCACAGAAACAGCCCATAACGGAATTGAACTTGGAAGAAACTCCATCGCCACCAGCATGTAGAATCAGCTCATTTCATTTAAACATTTGTAAAAAATCTGTCTGATACCTAGGCAGAAACCATTAAAAAATCCAATGGTATGAGAATCTGACCACAATGATGAAACACTATCTCACACTAAGTGCTGCAACATGCTGAGAAATGGGCGAGCTGAGTGGTCATCATATACCTTTTCCCCAAACATACAAAAACTCTGATTCCATGTCAATTTTGTGTATATCCAAGATGACTTTATAAAACAAAATTCTGTGGAACGACGAGAGTATCAATACAACATTGCAAACTCTGCAATAAACGCAAGCACCCTTGTCGTAATTCCGACCGGCATGGGAAAGACCATCATTGCTCTGCTCATCATTGCTAAAGAGCTTGCGAAAGGCAACAACATCCTGCTTCTGTCTCCAACCAAACCACTGGTGAACCAACATGCTCAGACCCTCAGCACGCTTCTCACCCTTGAGGAATCGGTCGCTGTGTTCACTGGTGAAGTTTCCCCGGAGAAAAGAATTGTTCTCTGGAACAGCAAGCGTATCATTGTCTCAACTCCGCAGGTGATTGAAAATGACCTGATCGCGAGACGATACGACCTATCAAAAATACATCGTATAATATTTGATGAGGCACATCGTGCAGCAGGGAACTATTCCTATGTTTTCATTGCTGATATGTTCAAAAAACAACAAAATAACCGACTATGCCTTGGGATGACCGCTTCACCAGGAAACAATCTTTCAGAAATCCTCGAGGTTTGTAAAAACCTGGAAATAACGAACATTGAAATACGGACAAAAATAGACCAGGATGTCCGTCCATATGTCCATGATCTTGACATAAAATGGAAGGAAATCATCCTTCCCTCTGAATTTAGCTATACCCTTCAACTCCTTCGAAAAACACTTACTGAACGACTCAACATCCTAAAAAACATCGGAGTCCTTGACTCAGCCTCCGTATCACTCATCAGTCGAAAAAAACTCTTGGATGCCCAACAGAAAATACAGCTTGAGCTCCGTTCCAACCCGCAACCCTCACAAACCCTTTTTAAGGCTGCTTCTGCGCAAAACGCGGCCATGAAGCTTGCGCATGCTATCGAACTGCTTCAAACTCAGGGAGTCAACGCTTTAAGCAGCTACATTTCACGACTGACGACAGAAGCATGTTCAAAAGGAGGAAGCAAAGCATCCCGGGATATCATGAAAGACCCCAATGTCCTGGAAGCAATCGCGTATGTTAAATCACTGAAAATAGAGCATCCTAAAATTCAGGAAATCGTATCTATTGTCAACGAACAGTTGACCCGTAAAAAAGAATCGAAAATCATTGTCTTTACCCACTACCGAGATACCTCTCTTTATGTCCTTAAACAACTCGAAAAAATACCAAATGCAAAACCGGTTCGGTTCATCGGACAAGCTGGAAAAGAAAATGATAAAGGTCTTACTCAAAAAGAACAAATCGATATCATCAAACGTTTCAAAAACGATGAATACAACGTCCTTATCGCAACCTCGGTTGCTGAGGAAGGACTAGACATCCCCTCAACGGATCTTGTGGTCTTTTATGAACCAGTGCCCTCTGAGATACGCACCATTCAGCGCAAAGGCAGGACGGCACGACAAATGGCGGGAAAAGTCATCATCCTTATTGCCAAAGGTACTCCAGATGAAGCTTATTATTGGTCAAGCCGACAAAAAGAACGCAGGATGCACCAGGAACTTGAAGTACTCAGAACCGCGCTGCGTAAGAAGCTTCAGGATCCTGCTGCGGTGTATCAGGCTGCACTTCATCAGGAGAATCAGAAAAAAATCGAGGAATATTCAAAAAAAACCACTGTTAAAATTATTGTTGATCATCGAGAATCTCGCTCTCCCGTCATGCGGTTCCTCACACAAAAAGATATCACGGTTGAACCTCAGCAACTTGACGTAGGAGATTACATAATTTCCTCTCGCATCGGGGTCGAACGAAAAACTGTGGATGATTTTCTCAATTCGCTCATCGAGGGAAAACTGTTTGTCCAGATGAAAAACCTACGAGCCACGTACTCCAGACCCCTGCTCCTTATTGAAGGAGACGATCTTCTGACAAAACGAAACATCAGTCATAACGCCATCTTCGGGAGTATCACTGCAATCATCGTTGATTTTGGTATCCCTATAATCACAACACATAGTCCTCAAGAAACCGCAGATTTTTTTGCAGTCATGGCTCAGCGTGAGCAAAAAGAAAACGAACGAGTAGTCGCGATCCGAGGGGAAAAACCGGCACGTACGATATCTGAACAACAGCAATTTCTGGTTGAAGGACTTCCGAACATCTCCGCAGTCCTAGCACAACGTCTTCTTCAGCATTTCGGTAGCATTAAATCCCTTGCTAACGCATCAGAAGAGGATCTCTGCCAGATCAATGGTATCGGCAAATCCATCGCTGCAGATATCCTTAAAATCCTCAATGCTGAGTATCTTAAAGAGTAGCCCAAATATTTTTATCTCACTTTGTGATTACCGTCAAGTCTAGGGGTGACTATTCATGTCCGATGATAGTAAAAAAATTGATCAGATTTGTGATGGTTTAAATATGATTAGTGAGGATAACTCCATTCCAAGGAATATTCGACGAGGGGCGGAAGAAGTCAAACAAATCTTGCTTAAACCAGACGATCCCATTGACCTGCGTGTCGCCTCCGCATCTTCCATTCTTGATGAACTCGCAAACGATCCAAATATTCCACTCCATGGACGTACTCTTATCTGGAATATCATGAGTCGTTTGGAGGAACTCGCATAATATATTTTTTTTTATCTTTCAAAAGAACTCTTCGCGCTTTGAATTGAAATAGGAGGAAAAAGAAATGATACGAATCGGGCAAGCCGGCATCCCTTTATCTTGTAAAGGTCGTACAAACAAAGATGGGATCGTCTATACCCACAAAAGTCTTGATCTCAACGCAATTGAGATACAATTCGTCCGTGGATTGTATGTTCTCTCTGACGAAGAAGCTCAATTTATCAAAGAGTACGCGCAGAATAACGACATCGAAATCCATGTCCATGCGCCGTATTATTTGAATTTAGCTGGTGATCGTGAAGAAATCACGATGAGTTATGAAAAAATCATGAAATCAGCACTAATGGCTAATAGCATCGGGTCAAAAACATTGATAATCCACCCAGGGTTTTATGCAGAGCAAAGTGCGAAAAAAACACTAAAACTCATCACTAAGAACTCGAAAAAAGTCGTCAGCATGTTTAAAAAAGAAAAACTCAAAATCAGATTAGCTATGGAGACAATGGGGAAACAGAAGGTCTTTGGCAGCCTTGATGAAATCGTGGAAGTATGCACGCATACCCCTGAAATCATCCCAGTGCTTGACCTTGGACATATTCATGCCCGGGGGAATGGATGTATCAAAGAACGAGAAGATTTCGAAGCGATCTTTGATACGCTGAAACCCTTACGATTACGACATTACCTTATCCATATCACCGGTGTCCTTTATGAAAACGGAAACGAGTTATATCATGTCCCAATCAAAAAAGGAGATATGCCTCTAGCTCCGCTCATCGAGGTAATTCTTGACCGAAATCTCAACGTCACCCTTATCTCAGAGTCTCCTTTGCTGGAACATGATGCGGTGTATATCCGACTTCAGGTTGAAAAAGCAATCATGAAACGGACGGGAAAAGAAACCGCTTATTATAAAGATCTCTCCGAGGTTCTAAAGAAATGACGGTAGATGATACGTTTCGCGAATCTCTTCAGTATGTCCAACGTAAGATTGGTGATATCCTTACAACTGTGACGAAAGATGATATTGAAAAGATAAACCAGTGCTTTTTCAAAGCGGATCGTATTTTTGTATACGGGGCTGGACGTTCCGGTCTTGTTTCTAAAGCTTTTGCCATCAGACTGGTTCACCTTGGATTTCAGACGTTTGTGATTGGGGAGACCATTGGCGCACCAGTCAAAAAAGGTGACCTGGTCTTTATCGTCTCTGGTTCCGGAGAAACCATCCCTGCGGTCATGACCGCCGAAATAGCAAAAAACCTGGGAGCAAAACTTGTAGTGGTTACCGGGAAGAAAAACTCACGAATCACAAAATTTGCTGATATCTCCATTGTTCTTACCGCGGACTGTACTGAAAAAGAACGGAAATTATTCGCTCCTCTTGGAACCCTATTTGAGGCAAGTGCGTGGATTCTCCTTGATGGTATCATCGCGGAGCTCATGAAAAACAAAAAAGAAACTGAAGAGTCTATGCGGTCCCGTCATGCGACCCTCGAACTCCCTTAAGGATGTTCTTTTTACTGGAGAAACGTCTCCCTACATCTCGAGCTCAACCCATATGTTTTTAAAGCATGTTTTATCTACGGCTCTAGAGATCAGGTGATCATTGATGGCCACTTCACATAAACATGTCCGTCAACCTATCGTCAGTGTGCTTGGTCATGTCGACCATGGAAAAACATCGCTGTTAGATTATATCAGAGGCTCTACGGTTGCCGCCCGGGAAGCAGGAGCAATTACACAGCACATCGGTGCCACCGAGGTTCCTATTGATGCGATTTATTCGATGTGCGGGCATCTTCTCGGAGGAAAAACGTTCTCGGTGCCTGGTCTTTTGTTCATCGATACCCCGGGGCATCATGCGTTCACCACCTTACGCACCCGTGGTGGTTCCCTGGCTGACCTAGCTATCCTTGTAGTAGATATCAATGAAGGGTTTCGACCACAGACACATGAATCCATTATGATTCTACGTCAATACAAAACACCTTTTATCGTCGCAGCAAACAAGATCGATGGGATCAACGGTTGGCAACACAGTGATGACATCGCCATAAACCGGCTTCAAAACCAGCGTCCTATGACCAAAACTCTCTTCGATACAAGGTTATATGAACTGATCGGAAAAATCTATGATAAGGGTTTCGAATCAGACCTGTATTATAATATTAAGGATTTCCGTAAAAGCATCCCGATCATTCCAATCTCTGCAAAAACCGGTGAAGGAATACCGGAGTTGCTCATGGTTCTTGTTGGTTTAGCACAACGGTTCCTTGAAGATCAGCTCGCTAGTGAAACCGGTGCAGGGAAAGGAACCGTCCTTGAAGTCAAAGAAGATATTGGATTAGGGGCAACGGTCGATGCCATTATCTACAGTGGTATCCTGCGGAAAGAAGATACCATTATCTTTGGGACCCGAGATGAACCCTTGGTTACCAAAATCAAAGCATTACTAAAACCAAAACCGATGGATGAAATCCGTGACCCGCGAGAGCGATTTGAGAGTGTCAAAGAGGTTCATGCTGCCTGTGGTATTAAGATTTCTGCTCCGAATCTTGACCGTGTCGTCCCTGGGGCACCCCTGCGCGTTGTCCATGGTGATGAGGCAGAACTAATCGAGGAGATCAAAAGTCAATCTCAGGTTAATATCGAGCTTGATAAAGACGGGCTGTACATCAAGGCAGATACCATTGGTTCTCTTGAAGCCCTCGTGAAAGAATCAAGAGAAAAAGGTATTACCATCAGGAAAGTAGAAATCGGTAATATCTCCAAACGAGACATCATGGAAACCGTTGCTTTAAACAATCCATTGGAGCGGGTTATTTTTGCGTTTAACGTAAAAATCCTCCCTGAAGCTAAAGAGGAATTACTCAATAATGATGTTACTGTCTTTAACGAGGATGTCATCTACACCATCATCGAGAAATATGATCTCTGGTCGGCAAGGAAGAAAGAGGAACTGGAGAAGAAACGTAGGGAGGATTTCATCCATCCTGGGATGGTCAGGTTCCTTCCCGAGTACGTATTCCGCATCAGTCATCCGGCGGTATTTGGTGTAAGGGTTCTTAGCGGACGTATCAAGGTGGATATGCGACTGATGGATCAAGACGGAAAGAGCATTGGAAACATAAAGGGACTGCAACTCGACAATAAAGCGATCACCGAGGCTCTTCAAGGTGCGGAGGTTGCAATCTCCATTGATGGCATCACTATCGGCAGACAGATCAAAGGAGGAGACATCTTTTTTACTGATATTCCTGAGAGTGACGCAAAAAAACTCCGACTCATGGATGTCCTCAATGAAGACGAAAAGGATGTGTTAAATAAAATCCTGGATATCAAACGCAAAACGAACAAATTCTGGGGAATGTAAGATTATATCTGTTGTCGGCAATTAAGTTTACAGAAACGACATCTTAAAATAGAAAATGATGGTTTCCGGTTACCAATATCGTATTGGAGGAGCGTGTTTACCTATGGAAAATCTATCAAATAAAGAACAGCATGAAGAAAACAAAATGAACAAATCACGACAACGAATTCTTCGGTTCATGTCTATTCTCATGATCATCGCAGGACTTGTTGTTTTGATTGCGCCATCGACAATGGCTGCTGAGGCAGGTGGAGAGGCAAACCTAGTTGTACCTGATTTAAACACCGTTCAGTTCTTCGGCATCAACGCCCGATTACTACTAGGTATCGGCCTTATCGTCTGTCTGCTCGGGCTTTTATTTGGTTTATATAACTACTTAAAAGTAAAAAACCTCCCAGTCCATAAATCAATGAAGGACATCTCGGAGCTTATCTATGAAACCTGTAAAACCTATCTTATCACCCAAGGAAAATTCTTACTTATTTTATGGGCATTTATAGGAGCTGTCATCGTTATCTACTTTGGCGTTCTCCTTCATTTTGAGATCTTCCGTGTCATAGTGATTCTTCTTTTCAGTTTAATTGGTATAGCTGGCAGTTATGGTGTCGCTTGGTTTGGGATACGTATCAACACCCTTGCGAACTCTCGATCTGCGTTTGCCAGTCTGCGAGGTAAACCATTACCCGTGAATCAAATACCCTTGCGTGCAGGGATTAGCGTGGGGATGTTTCTCATCAGTGTCGAACTCTTCATGATGCTTGCTATCCTTCTATTCATCCCTGGTTCCTACGCCGGTCCTTGTTTCATTGGATTTGCTATTGGAGAATCCCTCGGTGCGGCAGCCCTACGGATAGCGGGGGGAATATTTACAAAAATAGCTGACATCGGCTCTGATCTCATGAAAATCGTCTTTAAAATCAAGGAAGACGACGCAAGAAACCCAGGGGTCATCGCAGACTGCACTGGTGACAACGCGGGTGACTCAGTCGGACCTACCGCAGATGGGTTTGAAACCTATGGTGTCACCGGGGTTGCTCTTATCTCCTTTATCGTGCTTGCGATCAACGACCCTCTGATACAAGTCACTCTTCTGGTCTGGATTTTCCTTATGCGCGTGCTGATGATTGTTGCCAGTTGTTTTTCTTATCTCCTCAATGATATCATAGCGCGAGTACGCTACGCCAAAGCGACAAAGATGAATTTCGAATCCCCACTCACCTCTCTAGTCTGGATCACCTCATTTATATCGATAATTTTCACCTTTGTTGCATCTTACTTGCTCATTCCAAACCTGGGGGGAGATTCAACACTCTGGTGGAAACTCTCCATCATTATCACCTGCGGTACATTGGCAGGAGCAGTAATCCCTGAGTTTGTCAAAGTATTTACCTCAACAAAATCAGGTCATGTCAAAGAAGTCGTGACATCAGCGCGAGAAGGAGGACCATCACTCAATATTCTCTCAGGGCTGGTCGCTGGAAATTTCAGCGCGTATTGGCTTGGGTTTGCTATCCTTGCCCTTATGGGTGGAGCCTATGCGGTCAGCACCATGGGGCTTGGCGTATTAATGATAGGCCCAGCAGTCATTATTGGACCAGCTGTATTTGCTTTTGGACTTGTCGCATTCGGATTCCTTGGTATGGGACCTGTCACCATTGCGGTAGACTCTTACGGACCAGTCGCGGACAACGCACAATCAGTGTACGAACTATCACTTATAGAACAAATACCTAATGTCTCAGAAGAAATAAAAAATGAATACGGTTTTGAACCTGATTTTGCCCATGGAAAAGAACTCTTAGAAGAAGGAGACGGTGCTGGTAATACGTTTAAAGCCTCAGCTAAACCAGTCCTTATCGGCACTGCAGTTGCTGGAGCGACTACCATGATTTTCTCGATTATTATTCTACTTACCAACAAACTAGATCCGGCACTTATCGGCAACCTTTCTTTGCTTCACCCACCATTTTTCTTAGGTCTTATCGCTGGAGGCGCAATGATCTACTGGTTCAGCGGTGCATCAATACAAGCAGTATCTACAGGAGCATACCGTGCTGTTGAGTTCATCAAAAGAAACATAAAACTTGATGGCGCCGAAAGAGCATCGGTTGAGGATAGCAAAAAAGTCGTGGAAATCTGCACACAATACGCCCAGAAAGGAATGTTTAACATCTTTATCGCCGTCTTCTGTGCAACCCTAGCTTTTGCTTTCCTTGAGCCTTACTTCTTCGTCGGATATCTCATCTCCATAGCAATCTTTGGACTGTTCCAAGCAATCTTCATGGCAAATGCAGGTGGCGCATGGGATAACGCAAAGAAAGTCGTTGAAGTAGACCTCAAAGAAAAGGGAACTGAACTACATGCCGCAACGGTCATTGGCGACACTGTTGGTGACCCCTACAAAGATACTTCCTCGGTCGCGATGAACCCCATCATTAAATTCACGACTCTGTTTGGTTTACTCGCCGTCGAACTTTCGGTGTCACTCACGAATCAATTTGGAAAAGGAAACTCAGCAAACCCAGCGACCCTTTCCCTTTTTGTCTTATTCCTCGCAGTATCGATGTACTTCGTTTATCGATCGTTCTACGGCATGAGAATTCAGACAAACCAATCTGCGTAAAAAAACAAATCATTCCTCTCTTCTCGAGAGGATATCCCCTTTTTTTATTTCTTATTTAAAAACAAAAAATAAAAAATCAATGCATAGCCGATGACCGACATAATCAATGACAAGATCCATATCCAAAATAACATCTTGGCTTTTTTCTCAGGATCATTCATTATACTTTTAAACACACGTTTCATAATTCACGCAATCGTGGTTTTAATTCGTTTGAGGCGAAAAACGTTTTCCCGCTCCATTTCCTCAAGACGCGTGCGGATGAATCCTTCGTTTTTCCTCAGCTCAGGAAGAATGCGAAATTCAAGGGCGTTCACAATCCGTTTATTTTTCTCAATTTCCTCGATAAGTTTCCGAAGAGTTGTCTCAAGCTCAGCCGCAATGATAATATCTTCGACCAGTTGTTCATAACCGTCTGCTGCTTCGTCGATACGCACGCTTATCCCGATGATCCCATAGCCACGCTGATCGATCCTTCGTTTGACTGTTCCACTTTCCAGCGTTGTTGGAACCAGTGTCCCCATTACGTTTTTGCTACCCATGGTGACCTTCGGATCATCCCTTCGGGCAAACGCAACAGACTGCACCGAGGTTTCGCCATCAACACCGGTCGCGATGATGAGTTTTTCTTCTGCCTTCCTGTAATCTGCGATGATCTTCGAGCGGATATCTCGGGCTTTAGATAAAATGTTGAAGAACTCAAGGACCAGACCATCTCGTTTCATTTTCAGTAATTTGTATCCACGATCGTACAACGCGATTTTTCGTTTGATCGCAATCAGTTCAGTCCGGGTTGGTTTTACCTCTTGTTTCACCATAAAGCAATAGTCCTTTATTTCTTTCGATAGGCCGGATGATATTTCTCCAGTGTTTTTCTATCGATCATCGTTAACGCACTTTCTGGCACCATAGCGATAAGTTCCCAGCCGAGCTCCAAGGTTTGCTCAAGGGATCGTTCTTCATCGCGTCTTTGTCGTATAAATCGATTTTCGAACGTGTCAGCAAACTCCAGGAATTTCTTATCATTCTCTGAGAGTGCTTCTTTTCCGACAATCGCAATAAGGTCCCGTAAATCCCGGCCTTTTGCATATGCAGCATAGAGTCCCTGTTCCACCGATCGGTGATCTTCACGGGTCATCCCAGGACCAATCCCAAGGCGCATCAGACGAGACAGCGAAGGTAACGGATTGAGTGGCGGGTAGATGCCTTTCCGGTGCAGTTCTCTGGAAACCGCAAGTTGGCCTTCGGTGATATACCCAGTGAGATCAGCCACAGGATGTGTCCAATCATCCTCAGGTATGGAAAGAATTGGAATCTGGGTGATCGATCCTTTTTTATTTTTTATTCGACCTGCACGTTCGTAAATGGTCGCAAGATCTGTGTACATGTATCCGGGATATCCCTTTCTGCCTGGTACTTCTTTACGTGCAGCGCCAATCTCTCGGAGCGACTCGGCGTAGTTCGTCATATCTGTTAATATCACTAGCACCTGCATGTCATGAGAGTACGCAAGGTATTCAGCAGCAGTCAGTGCAAGCTTGGGGGTGATTAATCGCTCAACTGCGGGGTCATCAGCAAGGTTCATAAAGACAACCGCTCGTTTCAACGCACCGGTTCGTTCAAAATCCTTCATGAAATATTGGGCTTCCTCATTGGTAATCCCCATTGCTGCGAACACTACTGCGAAATCCTCCTCTTTGCCTACGACCTTTGCTTGACGGGTGATCTGTAACGCGATTTCATTATGCGGTAGTCCAGCACCGGAGAACAAGGGGAGTTTTTGGCCTCTTACTAAAGTGAGCAGACCATCGATTGTTGAAATACCGGTCTGAATAAACTCTCGAGGGCTATCCCGAGCCCATGGGTTGATCGCAGAACCAATAATCTCCATTCGGTCATCAGGAATTATTTTTGGGCCGCCATCGATAGGCATCCCTGATCCATTAAGGATCCTGCCGAGCATATCTTGAGACACCGATAGTTTAATGGTCTCACCAAGAAAAGTGACGCCAGAGGCTCGGTCTATTCCCACGGTTCCTTCGAAAACCTGTACCACGACAATATCTTTACATGTGTCAAGGACTTGACCTCGTTTGATTGATCCATCAGGGAGTCGAATGTTGACCAGCTCACCAAACCCAATCGGCTCTGTTTTTTCAACAAAAATCAATGGACCAGCGATATCGGTGATCGTTCGATATTCCTTTACCATGCGACAGCCTCCACACCCATGGTTTGGAACTCTTTTTTCATCTCTGTCTGGGCTTTCTTGAGGTATTTGTCAAAATCTTTTTCAAATTTCGTATTTGCCAGCATATCCCGTGATTTCATCTTCAGGATATCACCGACTTGGGCACCAGTTTCAAGAGCCTTGTATGCGGTTTTTCCGTAATCCATGATTGTTTTCAACAACTTGTACTGTTTATCGATAGAACAATACGAGTCGACCTCATGACCAGCATGTTGCTGAAGGAAGATCTCACGAAGAGCTCTTGCAAACTCAAGTGTAATCTGTTCTTTATCCGGCAATGCATCAGACCCGATGAGCTGCACGATCTCCTGAAGCTCTGCTTCTTTCTGAAGGATTTCCATTGCTTTTACGCGTAACTCTTTCCAATCAGCAGAGACGTTTGCTTCAAACCATTCCTCTAAAGTATTCATGTAGAAGCTATAGGAGGTCAGCCAGTTAATGGCAGGGAAATGACGACGATGCGCAAGATTTGTGTCCAGCGCCCAGAAGACCTTCACCATCCGTAGGGTATTCTGGGTGATAGGCTCTGAAAAGTCAGCACCAGGTGGGCTGACCGCACCAATGACTGTGATACTGCCTTCTTGTTCGTTCAGGGTTCTCACCCGTCCTGACCGTTCATAGAACGCGGCTAGTTTTGTGGCTAGATACGCAGGGTATCCTTCTTCTCCAGGCATCTCCTCAAGCCGGCTGGATATTTCCCTCATCGCCTCAGCCCACCTGCTGGTACTATCCGCCATCAAGGAAATCCCATATCCCATATCTCGGTAATACTCCGCAATCGTAATCCCGGTATACACGCTTGCTTCTCGTGCGGCCACCGGCATGTTACTGGTATTTGCAATAAGCACCGTTCGTTCCATAAGTGGTGCACCGGTCCTCGGGTTTTTAAGAGCTGGAAACTCGGTGAGCACCTCGGTCATTTCATTGCCACGTTCACCGCAACCGATATACACCACGATATCAGCATCGCTCCATTTCGCAAGCTGATGCTGCATCACGGTCTTCCCGGTCCCAAACCCACCAGGGATACAAGCCGTGCCGCCTTTCGCAATCGGAAACAAGGTATCGAAAATACGCTGCCCGGTAATCAACGGAATGTCAGGCATCAATTTTTGTTTAAACGGCCGTGGGAGCCGCACTGGCCACTGTTGCATAAGCATGATTCCTTGTCCATCGACCTCACCTATGACTTCGTCAACAGTGAAACTCCCCTCGTTAATATCCTGGAGCGTGCCGCTGAGATTCGGAGGTAGAAGGACTCGATGTTCAATATCAGGGGTTTCTTGGATGGTCCCAAGAACGCATCCACCCTGGGCGTTTGAATCTTTTTTTAAAGTAGGAACAAATTTCCATTTCTTTTTCCTATCCAGTCCCGGCTCCATGATGCCTCGTGCGATAAAATCACCCATCTTATCTCGAAGAATCGGCAAGGGCCGCTGGATCCCATCATAGATACTTTTAAGAAGACCAGGACCAAGCTCCACCATTAACGGAGCGCCCGTTGCGACCACAGGCTCCCCTGGTCTGATCCCGGAGGTATCTTCATAGACCTGGACAATGCTTTTTTCACCGGTTAACTGAATCACCTCACCCATCAGTTTGAGGTCTCCGATAAAAACAACGTCATACATTCTTGGTTTGATACCGGTGACCGTCACCACTGGACCTGCAATTCGATAAATCTCCCCTTGTGGCGTCATAACTTTTTCACCATTTTTATTTTTTATACAGATCAACTCCAATAACTTTTTTTATCCGCATACGTAAATCATCTTCTTCTAAGCTGCCTACGGCGATGACAATAGGTTTTACACTCTCGCGAATCCTTTTTTTTAAACCAGTTGATAACTTCTTATAGTCTTCATCATGCATCACAAGGATATCTGCTTCTTTTTCTGTAAGAAGCGACATAACACGTACCTCTACATTTTCTTCAATGAAGGTGTTATGGATTCCTGCGAGTTGAAACCCTAAGACGAAATCATGGTTTCCAATGACCGTTATCCCTGTCATTAGATCACCAGTAGCTCTCTGATCACCTGCTCCGAAAGACCTTTTTCCTTAGCTCGGGCAAGTATCCTGAGGTTTTCAACCTCAATTCTTTTACGAATGAAATAATCAAGAATCGGTAAAATGGAAAGAGGATACAAATATGATTTTTTTGTCGCTTTGGTGAGATGGTCTTTTTCTAACACACGGATCACATGGCTCAATGAACTGGTTTGTTCGATTCCCCCGATGGCCTCTCTGATGATCTG
The DNA here is from genome assembly GCA_003942085.1 of Thermoplasmata archaeon. Classification (GTDB taxonomy): domain Archaea; phylum Thermoplasmatota; class E2; order DHVEG-1; family DHVEG-1; genus SM1-50. The sequence continues at coordinate 21,234 of DQIQ01000022.1, forward strand.
ATACTCTGGAATCTTCTGTAACTCCTCAAGGAACTGTTTGAAATCAGGTGCGTTAATTAGCTGCTGCATGGTTTTATCAGGGATCTTTCCCCCTGGTATAATCATCGATGTTATCGTGAGTGGTTCAACAGATTCATACTTGGTCATGAAGAGTGTTTTGATATTAATCAGGTCGATTTCTTCGCAAACAAACTCTAAAAATAATCTATTCGGCTCTGAACGGGAATGAATGGAGTTTAGAAGGAAACGATAATAGGTTTGTTCTAGTATATTTTCACATTGTTCGGGATGCAGCTCCCAGTCTTGTTTGAAGGCATTGATGGTCTCATAATAGTCGTTTCCTTTCAAAAGGTCGATTGCTTCTAAAACGGTCTTACTTTTTTGTATGATATCCTGCCAGTATATCTCAGGGTATTTTCCAGCTGATCGCACTGCTTTCATGATGTCCTCTGGTTTTGCGTTATACGATTTCCCACGAAGGATGGTCTTAATGTTCCAGACATCCTCATGTTGAAGATACGCGCACAACATTGTGGCAAGATCGCCATCGCTGTAGCCGAGGATCTGTTGATAGACATCTGCGATGTTACGGTTTAATGCCAGATCAATGAGCTGAAAACCAGTGGCTTTTACGCCAAGTTCACTCATCTCTTTTTTATACAGACTTTCTCCAAGAAAACGAGTTATTTCATGGGTGTCCATCACTAACAACTTTCGATACACATCTTGCGGAAGAAGAAAGGCGCGTTTCGCTCGCACTCTTGCGCAGACATACGGATAATTCCCTGAGGAAAACAATGACCATCTTTTCGATGGAACTACCGAAGGAGCCAATTCTTCGCTTGATATCTGTTTCATGGTTTCTCTTGCGTAAACAATTTTTCAGCAATCTCCTTTAACGAACGATCCCAGACCTGTTCAGCAATCGTCTCGTAGCGGAGGTCGACCTTCAGGGTTTTGTCTTTGTTTTCCGCAACAATTCCTCCAAGGATCTCGATTTCTCCACCATAGGGGATTTTCGTAAGGGATCGGACGATTGGTTCATCTCGTTTATTGGAATAGATACTTGCTGCTTCTGGGAGTTCTTTTTCTACTTTCTCAAGTAGAAAAGAAATCATCGTCTCATGGGGGAGCGTCGATAATGCATGCAAGCATTCCTGATATGTAAGGGTGAGAACGTCTTTTTCAGCGTTGAGCCTGATTTTCTTTATCTCGATTTCAACGCTACTTTCTTCCTGGGCTTTCAGAGTGTCAATCTGTCGTGTGAGCTCCTGTTTCTTTTTAGCTGATATCTCATCAAGCATTTTTTGTTTTGTTTGAAGGATCTGCTCTACCTGTTTCTCCGCATCCTGGAGGATGACAGCGATTTTTTCTTTTCCCTCTTTCTGAATCTTCTCTATTACTTTTTCTAATCCCATGGACTCCACTGTCCTTTTATTGTACGTTCAAGCTTCTTTTGATACGATGTGTCCGAATCGCTTACATCTTTGTCCATAGCAAAAAGGCGATGACAAGGCCGAAGAGAACGATGGTTTCTGGAAGGACCATGTAAATAAGGCCTTTCCCAAACATTTTCTCGTTCTCAGCTGCTGCACCGACTGCGGCGGCACCAATGGTTTTTTGTGCCCATGCGGTTGCTAGTGCCGCAGATCCGATAGCGATACCAGCGCCTATTGCGATGATTCCTGCGTCTGCTGCCATTTTTTTCTACCTCCTTTTTATTATTCTGTTGTCGTATATTTTCTAATATATCTAAAGGGATTGAATCGTATGCCCTCTCCTTTGTAGAACTTCATGAAGAACTCAACATAATGAAGCCTGACCGCCTGGATGCCTGAGGAGAGAGCGCCAAGTGCAAAGACCATGAGCTGCATAAAGATAAGGAGGATCACTCCAAGAAGACCGATGACGATGTTCCCACTAAGAATCAAACCAAGTCCTATCATGTTAAACGCAAACGCCATAGCGGCTTTCGCAACACAGATCGCGGCAAGCCTGGTATATGACATCAAATGACTGGTGACTTCCAGGACCTCTACTAAGCCAAATCCTCCTGTTACAATAATTATCATGACGATGCCGAGGACACCGAATACGACCGAGACATAGGGGACCAGAAGTCCGCCGAACGAAAACCCTGCTTTGACAAGTGGGATAAGGTAGTTCCAGAGCAATGGTGCCACCATTGAGTCTTTCAAGGGTTTTAGCCATTGGCCGATGGTCCAATCTGCCATTACAAAGATGAGCAGAGTCAGTGCGGTGAGCACAAAAAGAAGTCCGATCTTGGTGATTGCATGTTTCTTGTTGTGTTTGCGTTCAACAAAAATACCGATAAGCAGTCCTAGACTAAGATGTAAAAACCCTGCGATGATCGAAATGACCAGTAGCTGGGTCATACCAAGAGACTCCATTTTATGGATCAAGGAAGGAATCGGGATATGAATACCCAGGAGGGTAGACCAAGTATACACAGCCTCCCCGGTTTCTCCAGGTGGGGGCAGGAATGGAAGACCGAACATATCACCAAAGAGGAATAGACCAAAGATGCTTGCAAAAACACCGGCGATGATGATGTACCAACCGATATTGGTGAACCCCTCGCTGTCCTTAAACATCTTCATGAAAAGAACGCCGAACAGGATTAAAAGGATCCCATAGCCGATATCTCCGATCATCAGCCCAAAAAACAAAGGGAAGATCAGCGAAAGAATGAAACTTGGGTCGATATCTCGATAGTTAGGGATTGAATATAGCTCCAGAAGATATTCAAATCGTCGGACAGGTCGCGGGTTTTTCAGCAACGTCGGTGGTTCGTCCTCATGTTTCGGTTCGATTTCTTCGACAAAAAGAGAACCTTGCATTTCTTCTTCTAGTGTTTCTTTTACTTTTTTTATGTCGTCTGCAGGGATCCAACAGTCAATTAGAAAGGAATGCTCAGTCATTCCGAACAGCACTGGTGCCTCTGCTTTCTGCACCTGAATCGTGAGATATTCTTCGCTGGCAAGGATGAACTCCGCGTATCTTTTTCGAAATTCAAGGATATCTTTGGTCGTCTGCAGCAGTTTTTCTGAAAGCTCTTTTTGCTGATCGGTCCATTTTTCTATGAACTGTGCGGGCAGGCCTTTTCCTTCAGGTAGTTTTATTTCAGTAAAGCCACAATCGCCCAGCAGCTTCCCTGCATCTTCCACATATTGCTTGGATACAAATAAAGCGACCATCTGATCGGTCTCATTTGAGGTAAAAAGCTCGAATTCATCGGTGATTTTTGGGAGACTCTCAGCAAGTTTTTTGTAATCACGGACATACCCGGTGAATACACCGACATGGTCATATCCCTGATAAAGCTCTAACGGAATATCCATCGCCGTAAACGGTTCTAACTGATGTATCCGCTCATCGATTTTCCGAAAATGCTCCTCGATGCGCGTTTTGGTCTCTACTAATGAATGAACGCTGAGTTCAAGATCCTGGACTTTGAGAGTGACATCTCGTTGTATCAGTTTCTCTGACTGTTTTTCAGAAATCGTTTGTTTTTCTCGCTCAAAAGCCAGTAGCTGAGCGCTTGACCGTAATTTCAGGAGGCTTTGACTCACTCCTGATGCTTTTTCAGTTGGAGCACCAATATGAAGATGTTCTTCAAGCTCTCTAGATTTAAAATCAATAATATGGACTGCCTCTAAGGAATGGAGCAGCTCGATAGTATGCTCTACATCTTCTTTTGCACCAATGATCAACGCATGCTTCATCTCCCGAGGTTTAAACATGCAAGTACTCCTTGAATTTCTCAACGAAGAACTCTTCAGCTTTTTTTAGCTGCGCCTTCTTTTTCAGTGTCTCTGCATCAGTCGCTGCTTTCTTCAAAATACGCTGTCGTTTCTGGTCTATTTCCTTTTTTGCTGCAGCGAGGAGCTCATCCCGTTCACTCTTGAGTAGTCGTTCGCCGTCGTCCTCGAGTTTTTGTGCCTGTTTCTGGGCGGAAGTCAGCATTTCATTTTTCTTATGCTGCGCTGCTTCAATACTTATTCTGATTTCTTCTTCTGTAGATTTCAATTTCTCAAGGATTTCTTTTCGTTCCATCTGCTTGACACGTCCTAACGATTCAGAGATAGGGATTACACCGTAATGTCCCTTCATTATTAAAAATATCTGTATATACGTTTAAACTGGGTCAAAAATAAATAATTAAAAATGATTAAAAATGGAAATAAACAGTTTTTCCAATGATATTAAACATAGGGTACATCCTACTTTTATTAGTTACAATCATCGGAGGGGCATTAACACAATTTTAACCACCGGAATCTGACCCAATATATAATCGCCGAATCATCTCATCTTCCATATCAATTGATTCTTGTTTTTTCAGTTTTTTTCTCAATCTTTCATCTTTACGCGATTCCAATCCATTCATATTTTCACCTTTCGACATATCATCTATCTTTAGATTTGAACTTAAATATTATTAATAAACAGATTAAAAATGATTAACATTCAAATTAAAGTATGATATCTGAGTAAGGTTCTTTTCCTTCTTTAAAAACATATCATTTCCTATTTTTTTTTGTGGTAAAAAAAAATGATAATGAAAAAAAGAAATTAAAATTTTTAGAACCCCCCAAAAGATGTCATCGTATCAGAAATGCATTGAATATCGTATAATCTGCTTATGAATAAAAATCTATATCGATTTTGTATTGGTCCTAAATAAAATTAGTGGTAGATCCTCTATTGTTCTATACTAAATTTATCACGATATATGGTATTCATACCATTGACTAATAATCAAAATATGTAAGATATGAGTCGTTATGGATTTATTAAAAAAAAACAGAACATAGTGAACTCATTAAAAGAATTTGTAATATGGTTAATGTATTTGTTTAGCTCCTGGAGAAACAGAGTTTATTTCTGAGTGATTTTTCTAACTTCTCAGACATGTTTTTCCCTTGCAACTGCCAGGTTGCAAGCACTGATTCGATGTATTGATAATTCTCAGAACCCTTCTCAGAGCGGAATGTGCCAATGATCTTTCGCACGATAACATGCTTACGGATCGCCTGCTCTGCAAGATTATTGGTCGGCTGCATCCCTGGGTAGAGCAAGCAGGTGTACCAGCTGCCAAGCCCATGCTGGATGTACCGTGCTTTCACCCGAGTATCATCATAGGTACAATACTCATCGACCACTGTTTTAAGTTCATGGTCCCATGCTTCTTTCTGCAGTACCCGCTCCTGCATCGGCGGGTCTTTCCCGATGAATGTTTTCAGCATGGTGAATCGCTGATGCATCTCCTCTGATAGCCCCTGCTCATGTTCCATTGGTTCTTTGTAATCATCCACTTCTCGGAGGAGATGTGCCCAGCAGCGCTGC
>DQIQ01000100.1 GCA_003942085.1 Thermoplasmata archaeon
AGCCAAATGCCGATGAAACGGCAATGAAGACGATGATGATAAAAAGTTCATAGTCAGGGGTTAAAAGCGTGATCAGTGCACCGAAAATACCGGCAAGGAGGAAGAGAATGCCATACGCCTCAAACCGGATAAGTCTCCGTAACGGGTGATTGATAAACGACCACTCCTTTTGGGTGATGCTGTTACTGGTACGTAATATCCACCGTAGGGAATTTATTGATTCTTAAAAAAGAGGGGTAATCTCTCTGGCAGATTTTTTTCATTATTGTTCAATCCCTTAAATGAGCACCTTCCTTTGGAATGATGAATTGCATTTTGTAAGAGAGAAAAGAGACCTCTTTTCAAAATACCGCTCACGACAGGGGATACAAAATCCCTTGTAAATTTTAGTTTTAAAAAAAGAACGTGAATTATTTTATGGGAGGACGGTATCCCAGCGCATAGACAAATGCGATGATCTCCCGGATCTGGTCCTGCTGTTTTTTTGTCAGTTTCCTGTCTTTCTGGATCAATCTTCCCATCCTGACAATCTTCAGGCGCTGATCCTGGGAAAGCGCTTCAGAATGATGTGCCCACTTGAGGAGGTCCATCCACTGGTTGCGGTTAAACGAAAATCCACTTTGAGGGACCTGCCCTTCAGCCTCATAAGTTGATTCATCGGATCCTTCGTATTCTGCTTTTTCTCCCCCTTCTTCTGGCTCTTCTTCATCTTCTTGTTCCGGTTGGGCTTCGTCAATGAGACCAGAAAGTTCTTTTTCCTCGTCTTCACCTCCCGATTTTTCTAATGATGGTTCCGGTGAATCCAAAACAGGTTGTTCTCCTGCAGCATCACCGGTTGCTGAAGTTCCCGATGTTGCTTCACCGTGTTTTGCATCAGGAGGATGCTCGAGAAAAATATCCTCAGCGCCGGATATATCAGGCATCTTTTGAATTACACCAGAGAATACCCGGGGGGTTTCATTGGATATTTCGCTGGAAGAAACATCTCTTAATGGTGTGAGCGACGGTTGGGGTAGAGAAGGAGGTTCCACGGTAAGTGACTGGGATACCGGCTCGATTATAACGGGGAGATGGGGCTCGGGTTGTACGGCCAGCTCAATATGCTCCTTTTGTATATCAGACGCAGCCCGCCAAACGTTATCAGCTGCAGGTTTTTCCCGTTCAAGGGCACTGATCTTCTCTTCAAGAGCTGATATCTGGTGACTGGCTGTTTCAAGCTCATCTTTGAACCTCGAGAATGTTGCTTCACGATCTTTTTTGGCACGTTCCATCTCATCACGGGTGCTGCGGAGGTTCTGTTCGAGATGTTCCTGTTGCTGGGCTACAGATTTTGCTTTTTCTTCAGCGATACGTCTCAGTCTCCGTTCCGTTTCAAGGGCAGCTTTTACCTGGTCCAGTTCATCAGAAAGCGTGCGGGACTGTTGTCCTGACTGTGTCCGGTAGTGGGATGCAAGGTTGAGTTCTTCTTCAAGCACCTTGTTTTTGGTTTTTATTTCATTCAGGTCATTTTCAAGCGCATCGCGGATCGCAATAGTTGCCTCTAGATCCCGCTCGCGCTCGGCAAGCGTCATTTTGTTTGAGTCAAGATCTGACTGGATGGTATCATACTCGTGACGGAGCTGCTCCAGTGCATTGTCACGTTCTTTTGTTGTCTTCTCAAGGTTTTGTTCAATAGCACGGCGCTCTTCTCTCTCAAATTCAATCTCTGCTTTTGCCCTCTCGAGGGAGGCCGAAAGGGATTTCATGCTTTGTTCATATTTTTCCTTGTCTGCAATCACTTCTCCCAGATTGCTGGCAAGAGAGATTCTCTTTTGTTCACCGGATGAAACCGAATCTTTTACTTCTGCCAGCTCCTGTAAAACGGACTGCAACTGGCAATCCGTTTTGTCCTTTTCTAAAAGGAGGTCTTCAAAACGTTCTTTTTGTAATTTCAGGATTCCCGATTCATTATCCAGCGCAGCAGCTGTAACAGATAGATTTTCCTGCACTTTTTCCAGCTGCTGGTTGAGGTTGTCGATTTCACCTTTGAGGCATTGCAGATCGGCAGCCTGCTCCTTTGCCGTAGTATTGAGCTCAGAAATAATCCTTGTGAGGTCCTGTTCAGACTCTGTCTTTGCCTGCATCACCGCAACAATTTCCTGTTCTGCAGACGCTGCCCGCTTTTTCTCGGCATCAAAAGCAGATTTTTGTTGTTCGTATTCAAGCGTAAGCGAGCTAATCGTCTTTTCCTGCGATGCACTCTTTATTCTCTCCTCGTTCAGCGCATTTTGCAGGGTATCAATGTTTGATTTTGAGGTAACAGATTCATCTTCGAGCGCGGAAATACGTCGGGTAAACGTATCCATTTTTGAACGGTTCGCTGCCCGTTCGTCCTCTTGATCGCGGACCATGGTACGAATGGTCTCTTCACGGGAGGCAATCAGGGTTTTCGCCTCATTTTGTTCTAGTAAGAGATTTTCGATCTCCTCGTTTTTTTGTGCCAGAGCGCGACTCTGTTCTTCTGACACCCTGATAAATGCAGCAATTTTTTGTTCTTTTTGGGTGATCGTGCCGTTTAACACTTCGATGACATTCGTATGGTTGATAACGCTTCTCTCAAGGTCTTTTACCTGTTCCAAGAGTGCCTTGAGTTCAGTGGTTACCTGTGCCAATTCTGATGATTTATTGACCGCAACTTCAAATGCTGAAAGGAGATATTCAAGGAGTTTTCTGCGATTGGCAGCAACAACATACGTCCTGTCATCATGACTGATCTTAAACTGCGTTTTGATCTGGTCAGGAGTCTGCCGTTCAACAGGTGTTGCCAACATCCCTTCAACGAGAAGGAGAAAATACGGGAGGTAGTAGGGTTGCGCTATGAAATTATCGGCATTACTGTCAAGCGTGTTCAGGAGGTCCCGGAGCGTGGAGGCAGTGGTGAGAAGAAGCACCGGGATAACCCAGAGCTCGTTATCGGCTTTAATAAAGCGACAGACATCAAATCCTTCCTGGCCTTCTGTCGTACTATCGCAGATCAGAAGGTTGGGTTTCCCCGAATACAGGGTCTGTTTGAGCTCGTCACTGCTGGTAAAAACGGTAACCCGGTAATCTCTTTGTGCCAGGTGCTCCATGACTTGAAGAGCAACATTTTCATCTGAACTGAGAATGAAAATATCAATGACATTTTCAATTTCTTTTTCATCCGGTGGTGGTTCGTTCATCGCAATCTCTCGTACACGAATAAAAACTCATGAAATTATATACCTGTTTATATGATCGTGTATACTCTTTTATAGCACTTATGGTCAGATATGACGAGCCTCCTCCTTTTTCCCTGCAAGGAATTGCAGCGATTGCAATTCCGGTCGATATTACAAGGATTGTTTGTACCGGTCACCATTAAAAAATGGGTTTATCGTTAGGAAAAAGCTCCTTTTGCATCTAACACTGCTGCGTGCTGATTGACGATAAAAAGGGGGGAAATGCGTATCAAAAAAAAGGATTTCATTATACAAGAGGATCGGGCTGCTTCTCACCAAGGGCAGGGAGTCGCGTGGGTTTGACCAGCACCTGGTCGTCAGACTGGCGGATTTTTTCTATA
>DQIQ01000023.1 GCA_003942085.1 Thermoplasmata archaeon
CAGTTCTGGGAGAAAAATCAAGTCATGCTGTTAATAGTTTTTTTTTGTTTTATGATACGGGTCAAACTCTGAAAAGATCATTGTGATAGTATTATGATTATTTTAGATGCTGAGGAAGAAGTATCTCTTAGTGGCTTTGCGCTTGTTATTATTAACCCAAAAAAAAAAAATATAGAAAATCAGGCTGGATTATACTTTCCTGATCTCTTTTTTTATCACTGAAGAATACTCTCGTTATGTTTTGCTGAACTGCCACCAGGTTTTCAATTCAGCACCACTGTTTGTTTTCAGGATATTTCCTTCTGAATCTCTGAAAGCAGCGTAAACTCGATACGTACCTGTGCCATGTGTCAAATCAGATGCCCGTAATAATCCATTAAAGATGGTATCAAGACCCAGTTGACTACCAGAACCAGAACCACTTGCGGAAATGATCCTGGGTGTGCTCTCGTTCACGGTGTCATCATCTAGTACCCATTTTGCTTGTGAAGTATTGTAGAATTGGATTTGGATGAGGAGATATCCCTTGATGTTTGTTGATCCTGTATTCTTTATCTTCGATTGGTTCCGATAGTTAATCACTAGTTTCGGTTGACAACCAATGCCACCAAATTCATTTGAAAAAGCGTTGACATATTCATTACCTGTCGGTGCTGTGCCGCTAATATCTCTGCTGCTCCGCAGACACAATTTGGTAATCCCAGTCTTGTTGATCCAGTTGAGATTACTCATTGTTATCGCATTATATCCACTTGTAAACCTAGAAGTTCCCAATGTTCCGCCATTCCCTGAGTAATAGTTTCTGAAATAGTCTCCAGTTTGCATAGGATTATGGGGATATGTTGGTTGTCCGTTCTGGATCGTGATGTCGAAATCAGTAGTTGAGTAATCGTCCTTCTTGTAGAGTGAGAGTGTTGCGTTGTCAAGGTATGCATTTGATGGCAAGGCAGAGGTATTGAAGAAGACAAAACCACGATAGACGTAATAGGTAGGACCAACATCTTTCTTCTGTCCAATCGTTATGTAAGTCCCAGAACTGTTCACGGTTCCAGATGATGCTGATTGCACAGTACTGTAGACAGAACCAGATTTGTAAATATAACCGTCGCTAGAGGTTGAATACACCGTTAACGTTGGGTCAATCACCACTGGGAATGTCATCTCATTTAGATCAGAGACTTTCAATCCTGAGAGCAGATAAGTATTCCCTTTGAGATGCACGATGCGGTACGTCAGCTTCTGCCGCACTAAATCATTGTTTAGTTCGTATGCCTCACCAAGTGGCAGGGCACATTTGAACTGCCCGAGTGCATCCTTGAAATCTACTCCAGTATCGGAGATTGTGACGTTCCCATCAAGCAACCCTGAACCGTTGTAGAGGTTGAGGTTCTGGTAGTCAAGTTTAGTGATGAATACAAGATAGGAGCTTGCGTCATTGAGTCCATATTGTGATGGTGGATGGTTCTGTAACACGGTCTTCGTCGCATTACTCATGGTGATTTCTTCTTTCATGCCTGTGTTACCATATCTCCAAGTGACATCAGTGCCAGTGAAAACGCCCGAGTAGGTTATGGAATTATCATTGGTTTGTCCCTGGCTGTTCTGCACGTTTTGGAGGTATTGGTATGCCCAGTCGCTTTGTGGATCGACGTACCCGACTCCCACCAGTTTGCTTCTTACTGCATGGATCGTTGGATCATCAGATTTATTATAGGCGAAGGCAATTGGCCATTCATTCTGCGCATTGGATTTGAATTAGACACCGTATAATCCATGGTTGTTCCCGCTACGGTACCCGCAGACATATGCTGGATGGTTTTCTGCGAGTTGACTGAGTGTGTTGTTAATTGGCATCCATATGTTCTCTTCTTGATAGTTTATTGGTCCAGCAGATACCTCTAGAATGTTCTGACCTGTGATTGCATCATAGTATTTATCCCAAGTGAGCCCACGGTTTACGAGCGTATAGTTCTCTGGCGGGTTTGGGGGGTCGGTGATATTAATATATTGATTCCCGGTGTAGCTGTCTCGTAAAGTTGCGATGCTGATGGTCGCATCAGCGGAAACATGGAAATGATAAGTATCACTGGTGTTACTGTTCGTCTCATTGTCTTGCGCCCAGATAGAATAATTGTATTGACCAACAGCCCATGTATCGGTAAATACATAACGATACAAATCTCCAGAGATATGCGTCATGGTATTGTTGTTTTGTCGTCCTCCTGGTTCACCAATTCGGACTTTCACGAGGTTTACACCGCTTCCATTATCCGTCACATTGGCTGTGATGGTGACGTTATAACCGAATCCCACAGTATGCGGACTGGCAATGACATCGGTGATCTGAGGTAGTGTGACATCAGGGGTATAACTACAGTAGATGGAATAATACCGGGATTCATTAGTAAAAATAGCTGGGTCTGGTGGATATCCGTATGTTTCATAATCATATCTTCCAGTTGATGCCGAGGATGATTCATCATAATAAATCCCTGACAGTACGTTATTGCCCCAGCAGGTGATCACATATTGGGTATCCTTCACGAGTAATGGTTTCGTGCCGGTGAAGTTGAACACCGCCCACCAGGGAGAAAGCGCTTGCCCATCCCGGGGGGTCCAGTTTTCAGTTGTCGTGCCGATAAGCATGGAGTCGTTCGCCCGGTAAAGCATGCATTTATAATGAGTAGTCTCGAAGAAATTCTGATTGATGTATGCGGTGATGTTATCGGCTCTGCTGTCTTCGTTTGCGGTGAATATCGAGCCGCATATTCTATCGTGCATACTTTGAGAGGAATTTCCTACCTTCGCATACCCTAAGGGATGATAGAGCGGGAAATAATGATCCATGCCGCAGGAGTCATCCTCATTATCCTCCCCGATTCCGACGAGTTCGTTGATTCTTCCGGTGGAGTTGAACAACCTGAAACAAAGCGAGTAATTCCCTTCGGAATCAATGTCAGGGATGGTGAAGACAAGTGAAGCGTTCAGTACTCCATTCGTAACAACGTAATCCGCGTTGTCAGCACCATACCATAACCCACCCATTCCTCCAACTTCAAAACCAAGATCCAATTCGAGATGCACACGATCATGGGGGAGGATTGAATGAATCGTGAAGTTCGCCCGTATCGAATCATTCAAACTATCACCATCATTCGATGAATCGAAAACTGTATAGGAAACATCGCTGAACCAGCAATCGGGATTATAAAGGAAATATTTCACGGTCTCCCAGGTGATATTATAAAACATATATGCGTCGTTCCAGTCAAAGTTCGACGGAGCAAGCACATCCCCCTGCGTAAGAGCAAGTCCTCGATGATGATGGTTGACGAAGTCATTGTTTTTATGGATAAGAATTGTATCGCAATCTGTCCTCTCCGTGAAAACAACATCCTCCGCGCCAATACCAGCATTCCCATATATACTCGGATTATTGTATCCCGTTATATCCGCCGTTAAGCTATGTATATCCGAATAACCTGTTTTTCCGTTATAATCAAGAAGAGTGGTGATATTCTCAACAATGATACGGTGAGTAGCATTTTTGTACACGTTATGGAGCGCCCCTGTGTTGAATCCGAGTTGCTCCGTCCCTATCCACAGAATAATATTATCATTGCGATGTGTGTCATTATAGAACTGCGCACCGTAGTATCCGTTCTCTTCATCGGTCGTCATTAGGAAAGTAACATTATATTTTGGTTTAATTCCAGATTGATTCAATTCTTGCATATATTTGGCAATACCCATGATGATGCCATTACCTGCGGCACTATCACCGGAGCATTCCCCCCACATTCCATCATATCTTGAGGATAGGATGACAACAGCATCATTGGGACTCTGAGTGATATGAAGATCCGCCTCAACGTTGTAAGCTTCCACACCAGGATTTTCATCTGTTTCTTTATAATGTATTTGATTAACATGGCCATCGATCGTGTTGTCAGGTTCTCCGCTGTGATTCCAGAGGAATTTTCCTATAGTTTCGTTTACGGAAAAGCCAGGGAGGGCAAACATAGGGAAAAGGTTTGAATTAAATCGAGGAGTATCGATAAATTGATTATACATCATATGGCAATTTTGCACTCTATCATCATAGATTATAATTCCTTTACAGTCATAAATTAATGAAAAATGATTATGAATATAATGCGCATCACAACTGATTATGATATCCATAATGCCTCTTAAAAACCAATCATCTGGATTTGTCGCATTGTATAATATAACATAATCATGATTAGGTCCGCACTCTGGAGAACTAAGGTTATAGACAAAGGTAATATTGTTATCATAAATAGTGTTATCAGCGACGACGATGCTATTATTTTCCAGGAGTTGCTTGATAAGAGTGAGATTTTGATGGTTCGGGTCGTCTTCCGTGTCAATCCGCATGATAGGTATATTGTAGTTCTCTGCGTTTTGAAAGATGAGTGTTGATATATTGTTCATGAGTATGATGCCAGAGGCGTTGGTCGCGTTATCGATTTGATCGGTCACACCTTCTACTTCATCGAGGAGAAAGACGGTGTGGTAGTCATGGGGTGGTATTTCCTCATCCGCTGCAACATAGGTGACGTTACCGAGAACGATGTCATAGTCGTTCAACGCATCGTAAGTGATGTTGTATGGTTGAATTCCGTATCGCCATTTAGGAAATAAATTATAAAAATCTCTCTCATTATAAACTCTACTGTCATCAAAATCCGTATTCATGGTATAATTTCCTTGCCATTCTGGGTCTCTCACGGCAACGATGGGATAGGCATCGTCTTGAGGTATGGTGGCTGATGGCAAGCTGGTGTTTTCCATGAAATCGGGATGATTGATGGTCAATGCATACGAAGTGACATTAACAAATTCCGTATAATCATGGTCATAAGAGGCATCTTGTACATCTCCCAGCGATACCTTTCTCACATCACTTGAGCCAAATCCACTATTGTTAATGAAGTTGTCCTTTAGATATTTAGCAGCGGCTTTGTCGCCATCGGAGCCGAAATATCGTCCTTTCTTTATCTCACTCGGATCGTAGATGGAACTATTATGGATAATGTTCGATAGGTAGGATACAGTGTCAAAGTAGTAGTCGAAATCAAGATATCCGTCCTCACTACCACCCGCTCCAGGATCTGCAAGCGTGTTCGATTCCTGGAACGTCATAATCTGGAGAGATGCGGTAATCAACAGCATAATTAAAAGAATATTTCCTAACTTTTGTTTCATATTTTTCTCCTCTTTGGTTACATGAAGCATCATATTCGGTATACTTATAATTTTTTATTTTTTAACATATCACATGCCATTTTTTATATTTTTAACACATAATAGGAAAATAAAAAACTTTAATAAGATATATATCCATTTAATATTGAACGGAATGTAGAGTGAGATACATGGATAAATTTATTTTAGGAATTGCCGCCGGGTTCTTCTGCTGTTTATTGGCTCTTCCCAGCATCCCGTGTCAGCTGAACTCTGCTGATAAAGTAAAGAGTGAATTGAATGTCGACCTTATCTATCCGTATTCACGTGTCTCTCTTGACAAGATAACGCTAATTGCAGGAGCACAGACAAATAACGGAATGAATGTATCACCTATGGTTGTTGGTTTGTCTTTGCATCAATGGCCGCAGCAGGGTTTGAATTGTCGGCATGTCGGGAGAAGTCCGTACAGCACGGCGGAGAACACGGGTATCGAGAAATGGCGATATCCATCTGATGATTGGAGTGATGGATCCCCAATTATTGATACTAATGGAACAATCTATTATGGTGGAGGATACTATTTGTATGCGATCAATAATAATGGAACATTAAAATGGAAATATTATACAAATAGTATTTTAGGAGAATACGGTGGGCATCCTGCTATTGATAACGATGGGATAATATATATTTCTACCGTTTATGGAAGTTATTTACATGCTGTTAATCCAAATGGAACACTGAAGTGGTATTGCAAAACGCCAGAGATTGACACCTCCATCACCATCGCAGACGATGGAATACTCTACTATGGTCATATACAAGGTTTGGATGCACGTTACTCCAATGGCACCTTAAAATGGACGTTCCCTTGTGGAGGCGTACAATCCACTCCAGCAGTTGATGAACAAGGCATCATCTACTTTGGTGGCATTGACTCATTTTCAATCAATGCTCTGTATCCAAATGGGACTATGAAATGGAACTACACAACTGAAGCCTGGGTACACGGCTCTCCCACAATAGCACCAGATGGCACCATTTATTGTGGTTCTGATGATAACTACCTCTATGCGTTCTACCCAAACGGTACCTTGAAATGGAAGACTTACACGGGTTCCGGGATGCGATCAAGTCCTTCGTTGGACCAGAACGGGAACATGTATTTCGGCATGTGGCATAGTAAAATCATGTCAGTCGCACCTAATGGAACAGTACGGTGGACGTTTGCGCTGCCGGACGGTGACCGGGTCTGGGGATCAACTGCAGCGATCTCTGACGATAGTACTGTATACATCGGTAGTTGTATCGACATGGACATGAATGGCGGTGGTGAGATCATCGCACTTGGTCTCGATGGGACGTTGAAGTGGCGTAAAACCCTCTGCGACAGCTCTCTGCACTCCGCACCGGTGATTTCTGCCGATGGATCCGTGTATATTTGTTCTTCCAATGATGGGAACCCAGAGGCGTGGGGATACCTCCATGCCTTCAACACCATGGAGAACAACCAACCACCCGAGACACCCACCATAAACGGACCTGCACAGGCAGAAGTGAGAACGAGCGTGAAGTACATCTTCCAGGCAGACGATGTTGATCACACACCACTATCGTTCTACATCGACTGGGGTGATGGAATCGACCGGCAGACCATCGACTATGAACCAGGCATCCAAGTCCCCTTCTTTCACACCTGGGCGAAAAAAGGCACCTACACCATCAAAGCAAAAGCTATCGATACGTTTGGCTTGGAATCCGACTGGGCGACAATTACCGTAAAAATGCCTATGTCATATGAATTACCACATTTTCGGTTCTACGATTGGCTGTTGGAACGATTTCCAAACGCCTTCCCAATACTACGATGTATTCTTAATTACTAAGAATCATCCCCCCTCCGTCTCCTTTATTTTATTCATTTTTGGAGGGAACTGTAACCCCTGGGATACGTTCCCGCCCCCGACCTTGAGTGTTCTTGAATATCACTCTCCTAAAATATTTTACCGGTAAAATGGGCTATCAAATCTCCTCGCTAACAATCGTGATTTTTACTGGTAAATTCGTGCTACCTTCCCGACGGGAACATCTAAAATCAAAAAAAGAAAAAACTTGTTAACAGATATAAAATCAAATTTTTTACTGGTAAACGTGAGTTCAAATCTCCTCCTCGGCGTTCATTATTATAAGGAGCCTTACTAACAGCATCAATAAAGGTAAAATACTCCTGTTGATTACATTTTTTTTACGCTATTTTAGCCCTATTCGACAGTTCGTCATCCACTATCAGAAGCAAGCACTGGTGGCAATGATTAATATATGACCATGTTATAAACCCGCAGAAGACCATGAGCAGTGTCATTCCACAAACCAGCCTTTTTATCGGTATTATCCCAGCGTTGATCATATTATACCTCGGGTTAAAAGGCTACGAAGGACGATTCAAAGATAAAACCATTTTCCTCACGTTCATCGTTGGTATCATCATCGGGTTTGTCTCAGCGGTCATCGAACTGATCACACCAGGTATTGGCCTTATCGTCTACATTGTCCTCTTCCCAGTCCTCGAGCAGCTTTTTAAAACCATTGTGCTCAACATCGGAAGGTTCCAGGAAAAACAAGAAACGACGATCTATGGTCTGTCGCTCGGTCTCGGGTTCGGATCAGTGTTCACCCCCGCGGCCATCATCATGGGAAACTTTCAAGAGATAAATCTCAGCTTCATCGCAGCAATCATCGGATCGCTTGGCATTATCCTTTTTCACGCTGCAACCGGAGTGCTCATCGGCTATGGTGTGTACGCACACCGACTATCGACATATCTTACGACTGCGATACTCCTTGGGATTGTCATCACAACCGTTATCGGCGTGACGAACCTCTTCAAAGTAAGCTATCTGCAGATCATACTTGTAATCTATGGCATCCTTGTGTACTGGTATGCGACAAAAAAGGTCATGCCACGGATACTGGAAGAAAGCCAACGACGAAAACGAACACAAAAAGAAATAGACATAAAAAGTAAGTAATGATTACCGAACGGAAAAGAGGTATGATATATGGAGATGTCAGATTCAAACGAAACTCCGATAACCGATAGCTATCCGGAACAAAACCAACAACCAATCAGTCCTAGCTCAAAGCCACTTATTGCAGGTGTCCTCTTGATTGTTACTGGACTACTTGGAATATTCACCTGGTCATCAGCATTAGCTCTTGATTCGTCAATGCTTCAGAACGTACTACCAGCAGATGCACCGATCTCTGTAGAACAACTCCAATCGATCCTGGTGACCTGCGGTATTATCGGTTGCATCCTTTCAATCTTTGCACTTACCGGGGGTATTGTCGCAATAAAAAGGAAAGCCTGGGGGCTTGCCATCGTAGGTGGAATCCTTGGGTTATTTACGATCGGCCCTATGTTTCTTGGAAGCATCACATCCCTTGTAGGTCTTATCATTGTTGCAATCTCAAAAAAAGATTTTCAATGAAGAACCCATACGTCGATACCTGAGAAAATAAGTATTTTTAACAAAGAAAAAAGAAAAGAAGTTGTGAGTATTGATCTTCATTTCATTGTCGTCGACCCATTTTGCAACGAGGTTGTAAAGGACGACGACAATAATTCCACCGATTAGCCCAGTTATCACACCGATGATCGACCCGACGATAATCATCATCACACTAAGTCCGATCCAAAAGCCCATCTCCTGGCTGCGGTGGTAGCCCCGGTAGGTAACAATGACACCATCACAGAGGCAGCGGCCATAAAAACACTAAATATGATCCCACTGATCAGGCCGAGGACCCCATAGACCTTTGCGACGGACCACGGGTCATGTCATTTCAATTTTACAGTGCCTTCAACTTTTTTACAGGTTTTTTATCCATACTCTCTCGCCTTACATAATTTCATATACTATGAAGGGAAACAAAATCAAACAAAATCTAGAGTATACTTAGGATTTTTGAAAGATCTTAAGGTTGCGAAAAAATTGCATCGTACGGAGTTCATCAATGATAATTCCTATGGCAACCCCGCAGATAATCCCTGCAGGAAGACCGGTAAGGATCCGTAGGAGATTTATACTCTCCCAAAACCCTAAAAGTTGCCCTATCCCATCGATTCCTATAGGTATGAGGGCTGTAGCAATCGCAATTAAAAACTTCTCATTTAACTCCATTATATAGAATACCATGAGCCCCAGTCCAACAGCAATGCCAAGCCAGATGGCGGTACATCGAGTACAAAACGGCATTTCATTGCCATTCAAGAACAACGAACGATCTGCCCTCTGATGACATAATCGGTCACCAATTGAATAGACAATATTCCAGGGAAACGACATATTTTGGATGATATGTTCATTATCGGAGAACCCTGCAAAACCAGAGAGATCAGGAACGCTATCAGAGGGTAAAGCAAGTGGTGCAAGGATCTGAAGAAGAATCCAGATAAAAAAGAATAAAAAGAAAATAAAAACCATACTTTTCAACCGATGCTTCCTTTGTTCCATATTCAAACCTTATCAAGAGATGTTGTTCTCATCAACGGCAACAACAACCACAGCAGGGCATCATATTTAAATATAATATGTTTATTCTCGATACCCAAGGCGATAACCGATGACACGATTCCCAGAAGCTGAAAGCCGGCTATTAAACAAGAAAATCTGCATGAAATGTGGCGCAGCCAACGCGATTAAAGCGGAGCGATGCCGGAAATGCAGGTCCACTGAACTGCGAGCAAAAGCAAAAGAGGGCAGAGGGCAATAGAAACCAGTACCTTTAATAACACAATATCTCTTTTTAGTTGAAACAGTGGAAAGGCTATGCCAGAGACAAAGGTTAAAAAAAGCGAAGATTTCAACGAGTGGTACAACGAAATCGTCGAACTTGCTGACTTATGTGATAAACGCTATCCGATTAAAGGGATGAACATCTGGAGACCGTATGGCTGGAAACTGATGAACAACGTCGACCGACTCATCAGGGACGAGATGGAAAAAACCAGCCATCAGGAAGTATGTTTTCCCCTTTTGATCCCTGAATCGTTCTTCAAAAAAGAAGAAGAACATATCGAAGGATTCGGAAAAGAAGTCTTCTGGGTCACCCATGCAGGTCAGAATCAACTCGAGGAACGCTGGCTTCTCCGACCAACCTCAGAGACTGCCATGTACCCGATATTCTCACTCTGGATCCGTTCCCATACTGATTTACCATTAAAAACCTTCCAGATCGTGAACACCTTCCGCTACGAAACGAAACAGACTCGGGCGTTCATCCGTGTACGAGAGATCCATTTCTTTGAAGCGCACACCTGTCATGTTGATTTTGAGGACGCAGAACGGCAAATAAAGGAAGACAAAGAAATAGCCAACCGCTTGTTAAACAGACTGTGTTTACCCTATGTGTTTAGTAAACGACCAGAGTGGGATAAGTTCGCTGGGGCGTTTTATACCATCAGCATTGACGTGTTGATGCCATCGGGAAGAACACTGCAGATAGGATCGATTCATCAATACCGTGATAATTTCGCTAAACCTTATGAAATCTCCTATGAAACAGAAAAAGGGAGCCATGCGTTCTGTCATCAGACGACGTATGGGATGAGCGAGCGATTGCTCGGAGCACTGATCGGTGTGCACGGGGACAACAAAGGTCTGATCATGCCCCCTGAAGTTGCACCAATCCAGGTAGTAATCATTCCTATTATTTTTAAGGGAAAAGAACAAGACGTTCTCCAAGCATGTCAAACCCTACATGAATCACTCCTCCGAGAGGGGTTACGATCCCACATTGACGACCGGGAGACGACCCCAGGAAACAAATACTATGACTGGGAGTTAAAGGGAGTTCCTCTGAGAGTTGAGATAGGACCAAGAGATATTGAAAAAAATGCATTCACCATGGTACGAAGGGATCTGAGTAAGAAAACATCGGTCCCGTTGAAAGATGCTGAAAAAGCAATCCATGCTGAGCTTAAAGTCCTTGAGAAAGATCTCTATGCCAATGCGGTAAAACTTCTAAACGATAATATGCATTGCGTGTTGACGGTTGAGGACGCTAAGCAAAAATCAGGGATTATTGCGCTCCCCTGGTGCGGCAATAAAGACTGTGCATTAGAAATAGAAAATGTTTTAGAGGGGAACACATTAGGGGAACCAATTGAAAACGCAAGGTGTACAGACCCTTGTCCGGTCTGCGGTGCACCGGCGAAGACATGGATAAGATACGCAAAATCATATTGAGGTGAAAGAAAAATGGCTGGAAGAATTGTCGGGTTTTTACGAGAATATATCCTTGGGCTAAGCATATTGACCATCATCCCAGGAATCGTGTTCATGTTCATGGGCGTCATATTTGTATTTTTTAACAGTGTCGGAGAACCTGCGGGCGCTCTGCTGCATTTCATCTATGTTCTTGGCATCTGGAACGACTATATCCTTGTCGCTGGGTTGATTATCTTCGGAGTAGGTGTATACTATCTCTACAGTTATCTCAATAAACGCAAATTTGTCTTAGATGAGCTCAAGACAGATAAACGCTCAGAAATCCTGAAAAAACGCAGTAAACTAGAAACGACCGTGAAACATCTTCCCTCGAAATATCAGCGGATGCTTTCAGAGAAAGAAGAAGAATTCAACATCCGGTAGTCCTGCATTCATGGCTGAGAAGAAACCATACTATCTTTTTTATGTCATCCTTGTTGGACCAAAGAACAGCGGCAATGTTGGCGCAGTCGCCAGAGCCATGATGAATTTTGATGTTGAGAATCTGTATCTTGTCAACCCCTGTGAGTTGGATACTGTCTGCTACGCGCGTGCGATGCATGCAACAAAAATCCTTGACAATGCAAAGATATTCACCTGTTTTGATGATGCGATAAAAAACCTTGATTACCTGGTTGCGACCTCATCCATCGAATCAAAGACCGATAAACGCCATCTGAGGAATCCGTTGTTACTTGAGGATTTTTCAGAAAAAATTGTCGATGTCCAAGGAAAGATTGGGTTGGTTTTCGGCAGAGAGGATTACGGGTTGTTCAATGAAGAGATAGCCGCCTGTGATATTATGCTGAAGATACCGACGAGCGAATCATACCCGTCCCTGAATCTCTCCCATGCGGTAACGGTCGTCCTTTACTCGATGTATCTTCGGAAAGCCTCTATCCCAAAACGACGCAGACCCATGGGGTCATTGGAGAAACATAAATTATACGAGTTCTTCGGACAACTGCTGGATGCTGTCGACTATCCGCCTCATAAAAAAGAGCATACCAAGATTATGTTTAAACGGATCATGGGACGTGCGATGCCCTCGAAATGGGAGTTTCATACGCTCATGGGAGTTTTTAGTAAAACACTTGGGAAGATAAAGCGAAAAGAAACAAAAAAATGAACGTTAAATGGTTTCAATGTTGAAAAGGACCTTGCTGTTCTTTAACGCGGCATGGACCTTATCTGCAAAAAAGATGAGTTCATCGATATCTGCTTTTTCTTTTCCCCAGTCGAACACAAAATCATAGTTTCCTTTTGTCGCCTTGAATCCCATGTTGAGCAACTGGTTTTTTATATCAGAGGGGGCGGCTCCTTCGCTGTTGAACATCACCTGGATGTAGGTCTTCATATCGTTCACGTCATAGCAGGATTCATTATTGAGTATTAAATCATTACGATTCGGTTATCTCTCTGATAAAAAAGAAGGGATGCGGTCTATGCCGCAAACGGGATTGGAGCAAACGAGACGATAAAAATGATAAGTATCGCCAGGCCCAAGAGCTTTCTTCGGCTGTCCAATCGGGTGATCTCATTGAGCGGTGGTTGATGTTGGGTGCCAATGAAGAGCAAAATAATGATTGCAAACATCAGCCACCCGGTGTAAAAAAAACTCAGTCCAGCCAGGACAAAGATAACCACCCAGCTTATGTATTTGTGTTTCTCCTTAAGTATCGCTCGTGCAACATGGCCGCCATCAAGCTGACCAGCTGGTAACAGATTCACCGCGGTCAGGAAGATGCCCACCCATCCTGCGAACAACGTCGGATGGATGATCGCATTCCCGGGGAGGGAAAACAGGCTTTGCATCCACTGGAGAAGCAACGGGGGCATAAGAACCATATTTGTTCCAGCGGTCTGGATGGTGAGTGGATGTTGTTGCATCAGAAAAAAACCAATGAGTGAAATAGGGATTGCGACAAGAAACCCACAGAGAGGTCCAGCCATTCCGATATCAAGTAACGCCTTTCGGTCAGGGATTGGTTCTCTTGTCGAGATCAACGCACCAAAGGTTCCAAGGAGAAACGGCGGTGGAAGTGGAATGAAATACGGTAAGGACGCATCAACATGATGTTTCTTTGATGCATAGTAATGTCCCATCTCGTGAACACCGAGGATCAAAAGCAATGGAATGGAAAAGAAGATGAATCCTTGCCAGAGATATGGAAACGAAACCATGTTGATCCAATCAACCTGGTCGATGTCCACCCATTGCAAAGCACCAGCAAGCGTGGTGGTGAAAACGGTTGCAATCAGAAGGACTATATTAATCCAGACGGACCTGCGTTTCTTGATCTGAGGTTTTTTTACGACATAGATAATATATTCCCCGTGTTCAAATCGAATCATAGGGATATAGTGTTTCTCAGAGAGCATCAAGCGAAGTGATTCGAATTTTTCTTCCAGGGAATCTTCATCGATACGAACGAAAAACGCAACGGTGTTGAGGTTTGATTTCATGTCATAGAAGGGAAAGCGTTGACCGACTTCCCGTTGTAATAATTCAATATCGAAGGGTGTTTCAATAGGAATTTGTTTAAAATTGTTCCACTTCTCCGGCATATTGTCTGCCCCGATACAGTAATTATTTTATAAAACCTTCGTAAAGACAGATGGTCTTTTACAAAAAACGACTCTTTTACAGTGATATCAGAAAGAATTCTTTGAAGTCCACTGAGTCGTTGCCCCGAGTTATGAAGGACAGCTCATGGCCGGTATTCATTTTTTTTCTTGATCTTTTCGTCTTGAATCGGTACAAAACTCGCTTATACACTCCGAAATGTTAATGAACAAAAAGACCCTTACCTGTACCGGAGGGCAGATGCGACCTGTAAAACAGAGAGGGATGTATTAAATGGCTTTTTTTAAGAAGAAAGAAACAGAAAAAATCAATGTTACATCTAATAGTACAATTACAAAAGAGTCCGTCCCAAAAACAAAAAAGAAGGTCTACATCGGGTTTAATCCTCACATTAAAAAGGATCCTTCTCACAAGCACATTAAAGATGAGGGAGATGCTCATACAGGAGAAAAAATCCCTTTCGCTCAAAACGTGATCGCTCATACACAAAAAGCGATTCAATTACCTGAAGATATCGATGTGTTTTTAGAAAAAGTGAATAATGAACACCATAATAGAAATATAGTACAATTCGAGGAAGAACATCGACAGCAACTCAGTATAAGAAATGAAGAGAGAAAAAGTAAGGAAGAATCCATGGTTCCAAAGGATGAAATGGAGGAATTTCAAAGCGAAATTGGAGAGAGAAACCGACTTCTTGATGACCTGGAGCATCAGATTTTAGAACGACAAATGCAACTGGTGGAAAAAACAGAACAGGTACAAGAATTGCACAGTGAGTTAGAACGAAGAGACGAGTCTCTGAGAGTCATTAAAGAAGAACTGGATGATAAAGAAGAAAAATCAAGAAAATTACAAGAGGAAATCCAAGAAAGAGACGGAATCATCCAAGATATCAAAGCACAGTTACTAGAGAAGCAGACGTGGATCGTGGAGAATAATCATTTTACCGAGCAGCTGAGCAGAGAATCTGATCATAGCAACCGTGTTCTTGCAAAAGTCGAA
The DNA here is from genome assembly GCA_003942085.1 of Thermoplasmata archaeon. Taxonomy (GTDB): domain Archaea; phylum Thermoplasmatota; class E2; order DHVEG-1; family DHVEG-1; genus SM1-50. The sequence continues at coordinate 15,079 of DQIQ01000023.1, forward strand.
GAAGAGTTGCATAAACTAAAAGAAGAATTTAACGTTTCAGAACAAGAACTCCAGGGGAGAAAAGAAGAAATTGAGGAGTTGCACTGTGAAATTTTATCGCGAAATATGATCATTGAAACAATAGAGAAACAACTAGAAGAGCAACAGACAGTAGCGATAGAAAAAGCACAACTAGCTGAACTATTAAGAGAGGATCTTAAAGGAATAAAACAAGAGATCATTGAACAACAACGACAATCCCAACAGAAACAAGAAGAGTTGAAAGAGCTCCTAGTTGAAATTGAGACGAGAAATAGCATCATCGAGAACATCAGCACACAGTTCACTCAAAATCAAACGATTCTAATTCAAAACGCCAACAGTACGGAGCTGTTGCGCCAGGAGCTTGGGGGGAACAGACAGCATCTCCAAGAGTTGCAGGATACTCTTAATCAAAAACAACAGGAGTTAATTCAGAGGGATGACGAGCTTCAAATGCAGGGAATGCAGCTTCAAGAGGCACGCGTAGAGCTGGACATGGTACGAGGTGAAATCGATTCACGAAGCAGAATCATTGAAAATATTGAAGGACAGCTTACAGAGGAACAGACCCATCTTGTTGAAAAGACACAGTTGGTCGAACACCTTCAAGCAGATCTTGAACAGAGACAAATAGGGAGAGAAAAACAAGAAAAGGAGCTAAACCTTCTGAAGATCCAGGTTGACAATAAAGAGTGTGAAATCACTGGTATAAAAACCGAACTGAGCGAAAGGCTCAATGATTTGGAATCCAATAGTATCGTAATAAAACAGAAGGATGAACTCATCCATCAGCTTGAAGCTGACCTTGAAAACACTGCCCAGGAAGTCAAGGAAAAAAACATGCAGCTTCTGGTCAGTAGAAAAGAGTTAAAAGGACAGGGCAATGAGTTGGATCAGATAAGAAGGGATTCTGAGAAAAAGTTTGTTGATTTTGTTTTAGCAAACATCGAAGTGCGGGATAATCGCGAACAGCTCAAGCAACTGGAATTAACACTTGAGCAGAGAGAAAATTTATTAAAAGACGCTCACACTGAAATCGAGAATAGGACAGTGGAGTTCGCAACAAAAAGCCAGGAACTCCATGATACGATAGAATCTCTTAATCAAGAGGTTGTGATCCGTAGTAGGCTTGTTGAGGATCTCGAAAAACAGCTTACCGAGCGGCAAATGCTTTTGTTGGAAAAATCACAGATGGTTGAAGCACTTCAAACAGAATTAGTTCAGCGTAATTTCGATCTGAAGACCCACAGGACAGAACTTACTGAAAAACAGGAAATCATTGATTCGTTACATACTGAGATAGATCAACGGAACCATATCATTGATGATATCGGAAAGCAGCTTACTGATAATCAAACAGGAGTCCTGGAGAAAACCTTACACGAGGAGCAGCTTCAAGATGCAATTGAACAGCATTCGCATCATATCGCGGATATGGAACTTGAGATTCTGAAAAGAAACGATGAACTCATGGTAAGCAGAAACGTCATCGAAAAAAAAGACCATGAACTCCATCGTGTGGAAATCGAGCTTGATCAACGAAAAAAAGATTTAGAGATGGCGAAGAACAATCTGGACAACACCCAAGAAAAAATAGTAGATCTTCAAAAACAACTAGAGGTGAGTCATTCAGAATTAAAGACCCATGGTGAAGAGTTGGGGTTATTAAAAAGAGAAAATCAGGATAAGGCAGTTGAGCTTGATCAGGTAAAACGAGATCTGAAAGTACGTCTTGATCAGCTAGATGAGAAAGGTTTTATGATCTGCCAGCTGAAGAACGAGTTTGAGAATCATCAGACACAATTTACTTCAGTGATATCGAATTTTGGAGCTGTAAAACATGAAGCTGACCAAAAAACCATTGAGGTAGAAAAACTTCGAGAAGCGTTGAAAATCAAGCATATGAGCCTTGATCAGTTAAAAATGATGTTATCTGAAAAAGAAATGGAATGTGATCTGAAAAATAGGGAAATTGCTTCATTGGTCGAAGAAATTAAGAAAGGCCAAGGTAGTATCAGGGTTCAACCTGTTGAAAGATTAATGCATCCGTTGGAAAGAAAAGATGATTCACTTCCTCTTTCAAAGGACGTTGAACCTATCATTCAGATGGAAAAAAAGTCTATTGCAGGAGACATCGACCATATCATTAAAACCGGAGCGGAGCATCTTGGTCAGCCTCCTGAGGATATTTCCTGGAAGGAAAAGTTACGGATTTGTGATGAGGTCGAAAAATGCCTCGATCATACCACGGATGATCATCTGAAGACAAAAAAGTTAAAGGACGAAGAACCGAAGTAAAATGATTTTTTTATTTATTCGTAGAGCGTGACGACACTTTGTGTGGAGAGCGGGGCTTCGAGAGTGACCGTTCGACCGATACCTGGTGATGTGAGAATCGTGACTTTTAGTTGATTGTCTGTATTCATCGCCATATCATCAGGGAGTTTTAGGAGTATGAATGCCATATCTGTATTTTTGTTGAGGAGATGCGCATTTACTATAGAACTATCATCATCGATTGTTGTAAGAAGACTGAACGTTCCAGAGGGCATCGAGTTCCAGAGGGGATGTTCAAAGAGGGAACCTGATTGGAATGATTCTGCAAGTCCATTATAGGTGAGGATGGTGAGGTGTTCACCGTCGATGAGCTCTAGGGTCATATGAGATACATCGATTTCTTGTGATACGAGTGGCTTTATCAGGATAACGATTTTTTGGATTTTTTGCTCTCCGTGGATGGTTTGGTATTTTCCTACGATATGGTTTATTTGAAGATAGGTGCAGATTTCATCGACGACTTCGTTGGTTATTCTATTGAGATTGTCTTCTGAGTACTTTGTTGTACTTGTCATGATAACAGATGCAGAAACCGCTCCGATAAGGACGAAACCGAGAAGGAGTATTCCGGCGATCATTCCGAGTTTTGCCTGGTCGTTCATGATATCCCTGGTTTTTCTCTATAGAGAGTTTCTTCTGAATATTATATATATCTTGTTATACAATTGTTATCTAATCTAGAGAATAAGGAGGGAAAACTAGGTATTCTGAAGAAAATAATTTTATAAGAGAGTATTTTTCTTCTTCTCCGAGGATGTACCAAGAATATAGGGAGGGATGGTAAAATCGTTGTAGTGTGATTTTTACATTTTGAAGGTCCACCGCCGAATCTTTATATAGTGTTATTTGCGAACATGTTCCATGCAAATGACTGCCATGAGTTTAAGTGGCAGGAAAGGAACTGAAAGGAAGGTGAATGAAATGGAAAAACGGTATATGGAAAGGCTGGTGGGCAAATACTGCAAGATCGTGACCAAAGAACCCGGTGAAGATCGAGCAAACGTTGTAACAGGCATCCTTGAAGATGTTGATTACAAAGACGGGTTTGTTTTAATAGATTCCTCCCAAGGATTAGGAGCCCTGAGAATCGACACTATTATCGCAATCAAACCAGGAAAGAAACATAGACCCGAGAAAAAAACACTTTATAAAGACGATGAAGCAGATGTTGGTATCGGAACATTAATTGTTTTCATCGCCATGGTACTCGTTGCAGCAGTCGCCGCAAGCGTCATTATGCAAACCGCAGAAAACCTGCAACAACGAGCATACGCAGTTGGTAAACAAACCATACGAGATGTCTCAAGCGGTATCCGTGTCATTAGTGTATCAGGATACTCAGATGTCAATAAAACAAGAATCCAATACCTTGCCATCGCGATCACGCCCCGCGCGGGATCATATGATATCGATCTGAACAGAACACTGCTGTACCTCCAACTGGATGACTACTCAGTGCTGAGCCTCAATCTCTCAGCAAAAGCAAACAGGGTTTCAGAAGGCGGTATCTTCAATACGATCAACATGAGTTATTTGAACTCGACGACATTCGGAGTCATTAGTATACATGACCGAGATGATTCAGTGATGAAAACAAACGGTCTTAGTGCTACAGACCAAGCGATTCTCATCGTTAACCTCACCGCAGTGCTACCTACAACCCATGGGTTATTACCTGGTGAAATCCTCGAAGGAAAACTCGTCCCAGACGTTGGAGCATCCGGCATCTTCGTTGTCCAATCACCAAACGCGTTCAAATACCGAGTGTGCGATCTATAAAAAAAAAACTATAAGAGAGAAAACACTCTCTCTTCTTTTTTATTGTTTATTTTCTACAACAGCCTCATCAGTGAGATACGATGGGTGAGGATCTAAGCACGTAACAATTGCAATCTCAGCTTTTTCACCATTGTATATTGTTTGTTTGATACTGACCTCGACCGATATTTTATTGTCATCCTTGGTCGAAAAAACGGTTTTATACACCGATACACTATCACCCTTCAGCCGATCAAGGTAATATTTCTCGATGTCTGCAAGACCCTCCAAGGCGATAAAATCAAAAAAACTTTTCTCCAATATTTCATCCATAGCATACCCAAGCATCTCTAAAAACGAAGTATTGATCTGCTTTAAGATGCCCCGTTGAATAATCGCTGCAGATTGAGGAATCTTCTCCAACGTCTCATTGTCCATCGGAACAGCTGACTCGGCACGCTTCGGAGTTTCTTGCTCAGAAGACCTCACTGTTCCTTGAAAGCCAGGAGCTGTAACGCGTTCGATCAAGATATCCTCTTGAGCCATAAGCTCCTGTCGCCTTTTCTCAATCGCTGATTCGAGGAGCTCTAACTTTTCCCGCCACCTGCTGAATTCCTCGACACGAGTATTGAACGTATCCCGGTCGTTCGTAATCTGTGTTTGTAGCCCCTCCAATTCTTTCGAACGGATTTCTAATTGTTGTTTGCGTTCATCAAGCTCTTTGTACTGTCGTCTGAATCCAAAAAGATCTGAGAAAAATGTAAAATCTTTATCTTTAGGTTGCTGTTCATCGGATGAAACAGCTCCCAGGCTCGGGTCACTTTGCTCTCTTATAGGCTGTGTGTAATTCCGCTCAATAAGTTGCAAAGGTTTATCAGAGATCTTAGATTTTTTTTCTAATTCTGAATTTTTCTTTTCAAGCTCGCCAAGACGCTTCGAAACAGCATCATATTTCCGGGAAAGATCCTTTAGTGACTCGTTCATCAAATCGAGTTTCTGCGATGTTTTTTCAACTATTTTCCCAATGGTCACTAGAGGTTTTGTATATTGGTCTTGACGCTCAGCAGGGGTATGCTCTATTTCCGCCTTTTTCTCCATGGCAAACTTTATTTTTTTTCGTCCATAGTTCATTGATTTTTCTCTTCTTTGTTGCTGCAGAATCGGTTCAGTCGTTTTTACTGCTATTTTCTGTTCGGTTGGTTGTGTAGATGTTACAGAAGTTACCACAGGAGAGGATTGTTTTTTCACAGCCTCGGTTTTGAGTGGTTTACCGAAGATGCATATATCCTTACTAGATCCATGCTCATCTTTCACGAGAAAGCCGGTCCAGTTTACCATATGCGTCTGATTTTGTTTGGTTTTTATAGGAAGAACAAAATTATCGATCCACATGGTGTGTCGAATCGATTCAAGAAGTTTTTTCCATTGTTCGATTGATTCTTGTGGGACTAATATATCAAAGAGTTTTTTATGCAATACTTCCGCTCGTTCATATCCGGTAAGTCGCTCGCTTTCTTTATTGAATTGAATAATTTCCTCGTCAAGCGTAAGACCTAAAATGAGTTCTTGGTTTGTGTTTGTTTGTTCAGCATCTTCCATTTTTTGAATCGTTGTCATCTCCTCCACCAGGGAAAGAATCAGTGTATAGTAGGTTATTCCTTCATTGCTCTATCTTCTGAACATTTTAAAACGTTTTGCTTTAATAAAAAAAAAACGAAAGCAAGACTGTGGACGCTTTGTTAAGATATAACAAGTTCATATAAGACAATAAGAAGATGACACATCCATATACCATTCTCTGAGAAACAAAAAATCGTCATCAAATCAAGAGAAATACTCCTTTAATGTACGCACATACGTAAAAGTATAAATATACGATTATTGTTGATATGCTTGGGATTCAACTAGAGGTTCGGAAAATACGGAGGGGTACAAATAAAGTTAAAATTGGGGAATGATGAGCCTGCATCTTCTAAAGATGATTCATCGGCTATTTCTCAGAAGGTACCAGAGGTAAATGTACAGACCACATCTGGTGGACAAAAAGAGAAAAGACCAGAGCCAGAACGAAAAATCATTAAATTCGATTCACCAGAAAAACCTTCGGAAAACAAAAAAGGAGAAGCGACTCAGGACCCAACGAAAAAACCGATTCCAACAAAGATTGAAAACAACCCAACCATAACCAAAAACAGCAGTGATAAGACCCCCGGGGCATCAGCAGACGCGGCACGAGAAGAACTCGAGCAACGACGAACGATGCTTCAAAACATGAAAGATTTTGATTTCCAAATCAAAAAGAATCAAGAAGACATCACGAAAATATTTGAGAAAGTCGAAAGTCTCTCAAAAGACCTCGATGACCTCGTCAGTTTATACGAAATTGTTTCAGAGCAGATGAATCCTTTTGTCGGGTTATCCAAAGTTACAAAGAAGAGGATAGATGCATTGGAGAACTTCACCAAAGAAGTAGACAGCGTTAAGACACGCATTGGTGAGCTTGAATCCATGCTTGAAAAAAATGGCGTCAACATACCAGCAAACATCCCCCCAACACCAGTAAAACCACCTGTTGAAACGAATATAAAACCAGAGTTATCCGCTGTGCCGCAAGCATCTTCAGTCAGCCCGTCATCAGAACCAATAGTGACACAGACGCCACCAGTAGAAAAAATAACAGATAATGAGATGGATGATCTCCTCAATAAATCGTTAGAATCACTATTGATGGAGCAGAATATCGATACCATGATTAATGAATTTTTCATAACCTTAAAATAAAAGGAAATCCATTTGGAGAAAGGAGCAGGTGAATGAGCGAAGGAGACCAAAACAAAGGGGAGAAGTTACTCGAAGATTTTGAGATTACCTCAGAATTAACCAGTATAGCTGACAAAAACATACTACCTCGAAGGATCGCACAGCATATCGGAGAAAAATTAAAAGAAAAAAACACCAAAATAACCAAGGACCAATTATACAAACTCGTTGAAAGAATCCAGTGCGCCTTACAAACCTACACAGCAACCTCATCACGCCCAGCGGAGCACCCAAAGAGCATAGAGACACTTCGTGAGGATAAAAAAACGTGGGATGACACCGCCATTCAGACGACCGATATGAAGAAACTTGTTGAAGCGGTCGAACGATTGAACGAGCGCATTAAGGTCATCGAAGAAAATCGTATCGAAGGCGTCAAAGGGGTTACGGGTAAACTTGTGAAAACAAGGGATATCAGAACATTTGAATCATCAGATATCCTTGAAGAAAACATGCAGCCGCTAGAACAGATCCCCGGTGATCCAGAAAGCATCGTTGTCATCATGAAATGGTTGCAGTATCTCGTCGACAGAATTGGAAAGAACAATCTTGCTGACGTGCTTGGGTACTATGTCGATATCGGCTGGATTTCTGATGATGTGCGATTAGATTTGATTGATTATTCAAAGGGGATAACCGAAGAGCCAGCGCAGACCGGTACACATCCAGCACAGCTCCCGACACGAGATCATCTCCAATCGTTATTGTTTATCCAGAAACTAAAAGGATTTCAGCTTGATGACCGGTTCCTCAATAAGATAGAACGTGATATGGAGAAGATGGTAAAAAGCTTAGAGGGATACCAACCGAAATAGTATTTGGAGAGAGAAGAAACTATATTAGATTTATATCCTATTACATAAAAGTAATTTGATTCGATGGATGCACATCCATAGAACTCACGTGGAGGGCGTAAAAGATGGGGTTCTCACTCATAGCTGCAGCTGCAGTTCTAGGATTTACTCTGTTCATGGCAGTGGACATCATCACTAGTGATCTGCTTCCCACCATTGAGGACATCAATGATTCCTACGGGGACATGAAACAGAGGCTTGGGGACCAACTACAAACCGATATCAATATCACCTCAGTCCAATGGTCAACGAACAGCTCAAATTACGATTACAACATCTCGGTGTTAAATATCGGCAGCGTTACCCTTCATACGAAGGATTTTATTATTCTTATAAACGGCACTGAGAATCATTTCACTTGCTCCCAGGAATATCTCTATCCTGAAAACACCGTGTTTTTCCGTGTTGTCGACGTGGCAGGTGCAGGAGAAAAACGATTGAAAGTGATCGCGAACAATGGCATAGCAGACTACTATGCCTATACGATATAAGGAGAAAAAAATGGGATTTAGTTTAACGGGCACACACGTGATCTTCTTCATCGCAGCAGTCATTGTTGCAGGAATGGTGTCAGGTGTTTTTATCGCAGTAACGATGAATGTCACGACAAGCCTTCAAAACCGCGGAGACCGGGTAAAAGAACAACTTGATACCGACTTTGCCATCATCAATGACCCAGATATCATCCCGATGACCGGGAATTATTACATCTTTTATCTGAAAAATATTGGAGGAGTAAAACTCACTACTACGAATCAGACGTTCCAGGTTTTTATTGACGGGGACCTCATTAGCAGTCCCTATTATTATTTTGGGAACTCTTCAATTCCTGCTGAAGGAGTGACCAATCTGTATGTCAATACAACACTAACGTCCGGTGACCATATGTTACGTATCGTCGGTCCACAAGCGGTCGACAAAGATTTCACCTTTATGAAATAAAAGAAAAAAAGAGAATGAGGAAATATGGAAGGAGTTAAATCCATCATCTTAGAAAGAAAAGGAGAAAAAGATGGATTTGCAGAGCGTTTCGGAAAAGTGATCCCCAATGGCTCCTTGATATTCATCGAAGGAAAAGAAGGGACCGGAAAAAGCATTTTCTGCCAACGATTTTGTTATAGTCTGCTAAAAAACGAATGCTCCTGCTCCTATGTCTCGACACAATTTACCATTAAAAGCTTCTTGCGACAGACAGCATCGGTCGGTTATGACGTTCGAAAATACCTGATGTCAGGAAAGTTATTGTTCATCTCAACTGAGGTAACACTCGCAGAAACACTCCCACGGAAAACCTTCCTGGAAGGGTTAATCACAGGGAGAAAATTGTTTGATCCTGAGATCATTTTTATCGATTCTCTTTCGACGCTGCTTAAAGACAGCATCAATAATGAGAATTTGACGGACCTTACCAGTTTTTTTAATCGACTCACCGGGTCAGGTAAGATAATATTCATCACCGCCAACCCAACAGAATGGCCTGAAGAGATCCATAATACGTTTCGAATGAGTACAACGATTCATTTTCGGACGTCTCGGGAGTCAGCCCCAGGTATCGGGATAGTCTATAACATGTATCTTGAGAAATTCAACGGCGCTCGATTTAAATACGATCCGGTCACCAGGTTTTCTGTTCGACCAGGAGTAGGTCTTACTATCGAATCAAGCGGTGTCGCGTTCTAAGGAGCGGAAGGGTATGACGAAGATGGAAAAAAAAGAGGAAGAAAAAATCATCAGCGAGAACCCTCACCTCCAGACCTATCTTAATGAAATACGCAGTAAACTTGATCGACCAATTTTTTACAGTAAATTACCTCGTGATCTGAAGGAGGAGAAATACCCAAATGTCATTTATCCGACGAAAGGGTGCGTGTTCATTCACATTTTCCGCACCAAGGACATGGAAGGAAAGGAGTACCATGCTATAGAACCAAGTCTGAGCGAAAAAGAAAAATTAAAACGGGATCAGATGCTTGAGCTGCTCTATGAGAAAGCCCCGTTCTGGCAGACAGTAAAGACCGACGATGAAATCAAGGAAGCCATTCGAATGTTGATGGATAAATTCACAGTCGTCGATGAACGATCAGCGGGTATCGTGAAAATGAGCGGAGGAAAACTCCGCTTGACTTCTGTCGAAAAAAAGAGCATTGAGTATGATATTACAAAAAATATCATCGGAGGAGGTCCGCTTGAGCCGTTCATGCGAGATCCTTATCTGGAAGATATCCATATTATCACCGGGGAAAATGTTCATCTCATCCATAAAGTGTTCGATATGATTAAGACAAACATATTTATCGATAAAGCCTGGGCGAACACCTTTTCTCAAGAATTTAGCGAAAAGATCGGCAGTCCGGTCAGTGAAGGACAACCCATCGCCGATGGAACACTCCCTGATGGGAGTCGTGTGAATATCATTCATAGTAAAGATGTCAGCTTGAAAGGACCAACCATGACGATCAGAAAATTCAGTGAAACACCTATCAGCGTCACTCAGTTGATGAACTGGGGGACGTTCGACGCTGGTGTTGCCGCTTACCTGTGGTTGTGTCTTCAGTACGGGCGGAGTTTGTTTGTCTGCGGTGAGACAGCATCAGGAAAGACAACGACCGCAAATGCGATCATTCCGTTTATTCCACCAGAGAAGAAGATTTTCTCTGTTGAAAACACGCCTGAGGTTCAGGTTCCTCATGCAGTGTGGCAGCAGCTGTTGACAAAATCGACGGGGCCTAAGGAGGGACATATCGAACTGGAAGATCTCCTTCGTGCAGGTCTTCGGTCCCGACCAGATTATATCATCCCTGGAGAAACCCGAGGGATAGAGGGTCGTGTCGTCTTTCAGGCGATGCAGACCGGACATCCGGTGATTACGACCTTTCATGCAGGAAGTGTGACAAAGGTCATCCAACGATTTACAGGTCATCCGATCAATATTCCTAAGCCATTTATGGACAACCTTGATGTGGTTTTGATTCAAATGGCGGTCGAACGAAAAGGAAAACGCATTCGACGGGTGTTATCGGTTGATGAGGTTGAAGGATACAACAAAGAAGTAGACGGCATTATGTCGCGTAAGGCGTTTGAATGGAACGCAGTCGATGATACGCAGACATTCAAAGCCAACAGAAACAGCTACATTTTAGAAAACCGAATAGCAAAAATGGCTGGATTAACCGATCCGATGCAGATCTATGAAGAATTTGATCGCAGAAAACATATCCTTGAGCGCATGGTTGAGGAAAAAATCTTTGATTATTATGAAGTCGTTCAGTTCATCTGGACATTCTACAGAGAGGGGATAAAAGCTTTACCTATTTCGATTTAAAGGGACTTAAAAAAAAAAAA
>DQIQ01000101.1 GCA_003942085.1 Thermoplasmata archaeon
CCGCAGCCTGGACATCCTTCCAGACCGGCAAATATCCAGACAAACATGGGATCGTCGACTTCTTTGCTGAAAAACCTTGGAGTTATGAATACGAGTTCACAAACAGTACCAAGATCAAGAGCAGGACCCTCTGGAAAATATTGAGCGATGCAAAGAAAAAACCTATTGTCATCAATGTCCCCATGACCTATCCTCCGGAGGCTATCGAGGGAATAATCATTCCAGGTTTTGACGCGCCCGAAACCTCTGATGACTGTATACACCCGAAGGGGCTCATCAAGATAATCGAAAAAAAAATCGGCCGGTATAATGTCTACCGTATGTGGTGGAATGAGGCTGTCTTTAAGCAAAGCGGTCTGTCCGGGCTCGTACAAGAGTTGCTTCAAATAACCGCCAGCCAGGTTGAAGGTGTAAAGTTTTTGATGAAGGAATTTGAGTGGGACTTCCTCATGTACCATTTCCAGGTTACTGATGCACTGCAGCATCATATTTATCACCTCATCGATCCACACAATCATGAGCATAGTGAGGCCGAAAAGGAGCAACATAAGCTTATCATGGAATTTTACGGGACCATTGACCGGAAAGTAGGGGAAATTCTTGATATGGTCGATAAGAATACATACGTATGCGTTCTTTCAGATCACGGATTTCTCTCATTGCAAAAAGCATTTTACCTGAACGACTGGTTGAAAAATAAAGGATACCTTGCAGAAAACCGCCTCTATTTTCTGGTTAAAGTTTTTGATAATCTTGTGCACATATCAAAAAAACTGAAACTGCCTTTTCTGCAAGACATGAAGTATCTATTGAAGAAGAGCCCTGTTCGGACTCTCCGTAAAATAGACTTTAAGCGAACCCAAGCCTATGCTTATTGCTACCTGGTAAATTTTGCGTTTCTCTTCCTGAACAAAAAGCTGAAGATCAATTCAGACGCATTAAAAAAAGATCTGAAAGACATTCAATACAACGGTGAACATATCGTCAAAGATGTCTATCCATGGTACAGCGGGAAAACTACCAATGAATTCAATCCTGATCTGGTCGTTGAATTTATTGAGGGATGCTCTATCATGCAAAAAATATCCTCAAAGAAACACCCATATGCATTCGACCTGTCAAAAGATGGGAATCATGCAATCGATGGCATGTTCTGCATTGCTGGCGACAACATCAAAAAAACACACACCATGAATGCCCAGATCGTAGACCTTTTTCCCACAATTCTCCACATCCTGGATATTCCTATCCCCGATGATATCGACGGGCAAACAATTACCGATGCTTTTGAGGTATATGAAGGCTCACAATTTGTTGCCCCTGACAGCTCAACAACTTCTCACATAACAGCTGGTACGGAAGATTTTGAAAAAGTTGCAAATCGTCTAAAAGATTTGGGGTATCTCTGAGGTCAACCTTGTTACTGATCATAGGGGGGATGGATGGTTTATGAGTGAAGAGAAGCTTTCGCAACAACGTTTCAGGAGAAATTTATACAAATATGTGAATGGAGAATTTCTGTCAAGACAAGATACCCTGGTTTCAATAGTTGCTCCATCCACTCCGTTTCGTCGACACGCAAGAAGGATATGTCGTCAATATAAAGAAACTTCTTATGCTTCACCCAACGAAATATCATCTGATCATGTGAAGATAGAAGCTTATCAAGGCAAGAACTCACATGTTTTACAAATGATGGAATTCTTGTCTGATTTGAAAGATGATCTCGTAGGTGCTTATCTTCACGGAAGTCTGGGGACCTATGAAGAAGTGCTCTTCAGTGATTTTGATGCACTTGTTATTGTAAAGGACGAGGTTTTTGAAACGCCCGAGAGACTCGCGCGGGTGGCTCATAAAATAAACTCGGCACAGGGCATCATGTTTGATTTTGATCCCCTTCAACATCACGGATGGGTTGTCCTCACAGAGGCCGATCTGAAGTCATACCCCGAAGACCAGTTTCCCAGAGAGTTATTTCGTCATGCCAAATCACTCTTCCCTCATCACGGACGGGAATTTAAGATTTGCAGCCAGGATTCACCCCGCAACGTTCAACAAGGGTTCGAAAATTTAAGCCAAAGCGCCGCTAAACTTATCACCCGGAGTAAGTCAGTAAAGAATTTGTATGAGTTGAAAATACTTTTAAGCCAATTTATGCTTTTACCTAGTTTGTATGTTGAAATGCGTGATGGGAAAGGAATCTATAAGAAATTTAGTTTTGAGGCAGCCCGAGTTGACTTCAACCTTGAAGACTGGTCTATTATGGATGACGTTTCTTCAATACGAGATAAGTGGTCTTACGAAATCTCACCAGGCTGGCGCAGGATGATTACAAAACCTACAAGGTATTCACGATTTTTTGCAAGAACCTATTCACCTGCCGTTCCTAGGGAGATCAAAGAAACCCTTACGGATGATTTTTATCGGAGAATGTCTCACCTCATCGCGTTAATGAGCGGTAAGGGCCGATGAAATACCGTTTCGAGAATTACCCTCATTACGTCCCACCAAGGGCTTACGAAGATGTCATTGAAGGCATGGTAGAGAGGATAAAAAAACAGGAAGGGATCATTTCTATCTTTCAAATGGGGAGCATTCATCATCCCGGTATATCAGATATTGATATGTTAGTGGTCCTCAAAGAAAATGGAGCATTTCGTCTGAACCCCTTAGAGGGACTAGCGGAAACAGAGCGTTATCTTTTTGTTCATCCGCTTCTAGGTGTTTCTAAAACCGATTTTATGGAAGCACAACAATTTACGTTTTATCGAAACTGGCGGCTTCGTTGGGGCGAACAATTTACCGCAAGGGAAGACGAGCTTTCCAAAGAGGAGATTGGGTGTGTACAAATCCAGACCGCTCTGGAATATCTGATCTCCAATTACATTAATCTTGCGATCTTGAGGATACACAGGATTGTCAACGTCCGGGCTCTGTTATTGAACATGAAAGCAATGCTTTACGACCTCAAGCTGATGGGCGTGTCATCGGGACCATTGTATGAACTTTTGGAGAAGCTGATCGAGTGGCGTGACCAATGGTTTGAAATACAACCTCACACCAAAGTTTTGAGTGAATGGATCGATGAATGCCGTCAGGAACTGTATTCATTCTTGAAAACAGTACTAGAAACCCAAATCTTTTACTTTCCTGAATGGGGAGCCCTTCACGTCACCAAGAACGTTACCTTAGTCCCCGCTGAACATTTTTCCTGTAATCATCAAGGAATAATACTGCCAGTTTTTTTCGGTTTTCTTGGAAAGAAGTATTTCAAGATTCAGCGTAGACTTAACAAAGTTTTACTCCACCTCCCAATACAAAAAAACGATGTTCCTCCTGTACTGGCGAGGAGATTCGACTTGGAGTACAGAATGGTTCGATTCAATCTCGATAAGCCCTTTCTGACATTGAGAAGCACTCTCAATTTTCTACGGAAAATTCATTCCCGAAAG
>DQIQ01000102.1 GCA_003942085.1 Thermoplasmata archaeon
TGATCTTGGTTGCTGTGCTCTCTCCGATCTCAGCGACGTCTGCCAATGTTTTAGGCGATTCCACCGCTATTGACATCAAGTCAGTATATCCAGCATCACGAAGTTTCTCTGCAGTTGCGGGTCCGACTCCTGGCAACTCTTCCAATTTTACTTCAGGCATCGATGCACCTATCCTGGTTATCCCCTTCTCATTTATTATCAATGGTGTAGGGAGGTAACCGAAAGTACCAATGACCCAATCCTTTGGCCGTTTATATGAACTAAGTTATTACAATGAGATGGCCAGTAGATGATATTTGTCAACCAGCACACAAGGGCATTGAAATAAGATTTATAAACCGGTCACGTTTAAGGGGGACTAATGGCCCAAAAGAAGAAGAAGGAGCCACAGAAATCACAGGAAAAGAAGGAGGAAAAGTTCGAATGGACCCCTCCGGATTTCGATGAGAGGGAATTCCTGACAAAGGACATGAAAGGTACTCGGACCCTCCTCGTCACTGCCTTATTCTCTACAATAGCGGGCATTGTTGCGTTCCTCCTCACCGACACGAGTTGGTACCTTGGGTTCGCAGTGATCATCGGATTGGTAGCATCATTGCGTTTTATATATCCTTTATTTAGGATAGATATCAAAGCGATCGAGAAGAAGGCCTGGGCAGGCAACATCGCCATGTTCTTGTTACTCTCCTTGGGTATTTGGGTCGTTCTTATGAACCCACCGTTCAGCGATCACACCGATCCGACCCTTGAAGATAATGATATAATAATTCAAGGTGGGAATGGCAATTGGACCATCGTAACCAACCTGAACACGCAGATCCACAGTGGTCAGGACGTCAACTTCACGGTCAACGCATCCGACATTAGTGGCATAGATCGTGTTGAGATCAGCATCTATCAACAGGGAAATATCGGCAACTTTGTGGAAATGAACAATACATCCGATAATCGTTACGAATACGTCACCGCATTTACAGGCAATTCCACCATTTACAATTACGTCATCAAGGCAACCGATAAGAACGGCCATACAGCTCAAACAAATGTCATCCAGTTCACCGTCAATCCCTGATGTCGGGGAATTTAAGATGTCAGATGGTCCAAGGAAGTCTCTTATCGAGAAGTTCGGTCAGGACGGACTCGTATCCACCTGAAATGACCTGTTCGTGTGGGATCACTGAAAATTCCATTCCTTTGAAAGAGCTTCCAATCGATGCCTTGGCCATCTCTTTGACAAGCAGGTCATGTGCTCCGGTGTGATTCCTTCTTATCAAGGCTACCCAACGACCACCTTCGATGTAGGGCTCTCCGACACAATGACCTCGCCATCGATCCAAGAAAACATCAGAGTTGTCCATCCAAACAGGGGGTCCAACGTGTTTGTGACATTGGCTGACCTCATTTGTCATCAGAAGGAATGCCATGCGCGTCTCTCGGCCGATCTCGAAATTCTTATCCAATACATGGAAATCTCCTTGTTCGAGGACGGTCCTGATCCCCTCCATTGTCTTTCTCGTCTGAGGATAGATGTTGTCGTCGATCCCGGTCGGTCTTGGTGAACTTACAATTACGACCTTGAATCCGGTCTGATCGAAATATCTCTTAATTGCATCTTGACCCATATCTGATCTTTCCAATGGGAAGAAGAATCTTTCATCAGGCGAGGCCAAGAACTCCTGACTTGCGTAGACAAATTTAGCGAACTGCTCGACCGAAAGGGCACTGGCAACGTTACGTGTTTCGTCAACAGGGTCGATGAACACTAATGGCGAAGGGAATTTGGCAGATGGTCCATTTGTCATCGTGACCTTGGTCCCAAAGTTCCACCTCGAGGAGGCTTCCAGGACCTTTCTAAAAGTTTTAAATTTGATGATCAAAAGTTCAGAGAGATATCCAGAGAACCCTTGTACCCTGGCTTCTGCACCATAAGCCCTTGTTCCTTTCAGGAACTGTTTGAGAAGTCGAACCTGATCCCTCTGTTCAGAGAGGAGATGATCTAAAACATATTTCGTGTGAAATGGCGTCCTGTCAACAGCGGATATGAGCTGGGATGGGTCGTCGATGTGATAGCATGGCACGATATCTACCTCGAAGCTATCGAAGGTTCCATGGATGTAAGGGTGCTCCGCATATCGTTCTTCATACAAGGGCAGTACCTCTCTGCCAATGCCAAGTCCGATCTTCTCCAATGTTGACCGGGGGGTTTCCTTTAGGAAGAGGATGAAGACATCTATGTCAGGTCGACCTACATACGTTTCCTTCGCCACCGAACCGACCAAACGGACATCGACAACTTCATGATGAGCCATAGCCATATCTCTTATTAGTGCCATCAGGGAAATGGTCGTTGAGGACACCTTCGCTACTAAAGCAGCATCGGGACGAATCCTTTCAATGAGGTCCTCTTCGAATCTCATCCGCCCTCCATAATGTCAATGAAAGGATAATGGTTACCTATGTAGGATCGGTGAGAATTCGGTTATGGATGGAGGAACAAAACATGGATGAAAAAGTTGACCGATTTCAAGCTTTTTGAACATAAATTGCGCTACTATTTATAGATGTTCATATTCGCTCGTTTTAATGGTTTTCATTCTAGAGAAGGAAAAAGGAAGAGAAAAATGATGGACATTTTAATAACATTTCAATATAATGTTAATAAATTTCCTGTTTGTTGTGCCAGCTGGTCTGGATGATGTATCCATACCAAAATATATCGTCCATTATACAATTTAATAAACCTAGATTATTTATCGAGCCAGCTACATTTTATATTATCGGATAAAATGCTGTTTTATATCTTTTATAAATATCTTTATTATTGTGTTTTAAACTCAAATGGATTTAACACGGCTAGACAAAATGAAATGCTGGTAAGAAAAAAAGATATATCGTAAATTAATATTCTTCTAATATTATTAAATGATAATATAATATTAATATAATATTTATAATAATATAATATGTTCTTAACAGGACTAAATTAAACCATTGTGATCTATGAAATGATCAAAAAAAATAATACATGCCAGATAGCATGAAATTTCATGGTGTGATAAATCACCGCACTGAATATAGTTAAATTTTAAAATATATTTATTATTATATATCAAATAGATATAAAATTAAGTTAATATACCCGTTAACGGACTCAAATGTTGGAGTAAGAGAAGGGGCGAGCCAATCTTAAGGGGAGACAATGCAGCCTCGGATCAAGCTCAGAGAAATAGGGGTGTCTAAATGCTAGATGTAAGTAGTGTGAACTACGATATGATCTTTAGACGCTACGACATACTCGTAGAATCTAAGGAAAAGCCAGAGGACATCGCTGCAAAAATTCTTCCGAAGGACGCACTTCTGAAGAAGGTAGCGGAGGACGTTGTCTTTATGAAATATAAGGACATCGAATC